>JBKJUF010000122.1:0-14633 GCA_046590445.1 Kofleriaceae bacterium | reverse complement strand
GTCCGCGAGAAAGCGCGCGGGATCGATGATCCCGATCAGCGCGTGCTCGCGATGCTCGGAGCACGCGGAAGCGTCGAACTGAGCGAAGTTCGTGGCAGCCACGTGGCAGCGAAAGTCACCGTCGAGGAGGGTTCTTCAACGAAGTCCGCTGCTTGAATCGTGCGAGCGGGGGGACTCGAACCCCCACGCGGTTAAGCGCTGCCACCTAAAGACAGTGTGTCTACCAATTCCACCACGCTCGCGACGGCCGATCGTATAGCACGCTGGCGTTCGGTCACGTCGCCACTTCGCGGAGCCAGCTACGACGGAACAGCGCCGGCTACGTGTACTTCAGCAAGCATTCGTCCTCGTCAGCGCCGTTCGATCCAGGGCGCATTTTCCGCGTCGCCGTCATTGGCAGTGCTGCGGACCGGCACCGGGTGCGTGGCACGCGGCGCACACGTAAGAGAGTACCTTAGTGGCGTGCGACGCTTCCTCGCGAGCTTGCTGCTGACGACCGGCTGCTACGCCGAATTTGGCCTCGGTTATGGAGGCCAGAGCTACGCGACCGCGCACGGGTCTATGGGAGTTGTCGTGCACTTCGACGAGGATCGCGAGGTCGGTTCGCTCCGCGTTGGCGGCGGCGGCGCGATCGCGGGCTTCAGCTCCCCCGTGCGGACCGGCACCCTGTTTCCCGGACCGGCCGTGTTCGGCGGCCACGCACGGATCCTCGGGCGCGGGCCCGACAGCCTCGTGGTGTCTGGCGACGTCCACGAGCCCCACGGCGGATCGGTTCATGTCGAGATGCCGACGAGCATCGAGCAGGGGCTGACCACGCGTGCGTTCGCCGGGCTCGGCTATCGCCACAAGTGGTCACAGGTTCCGAAGCTTGGCCACGACGAGGTCGAGCGTGCCGCCGCGTCCGTGATCACCGCGATCGGCCCCGAGCTGTTCTTGGCTCGCACCGATTACATCGGCAGCTCGACCTCGATCGGCGGAGCGTTCTCCGTCGTGTTCACGATGCGTGGCTGGGTGCTCTGGGAGATGTTCGAGTGCCTGTCCTCGAAGGCCTGCGACGACTAGCGGCAGCTGAGCGCGATGTCCGGTTCTTTGCGATGCGGATACGTGAACGTCGCCGCGTACGGGAACCCACCGCCGTCGACCTCGAGGCTGATCGAGCCGTCGAGCACGGTCGCGCCGTCGCCCTTGAACGCCATCGCCCAGTTCGTGATCCGGATCGTCTGACCGGTCGCGGCGTGGGTCGCCACGATCGAGGCGAGCTTCATCGGCACCGTCTTGCTGCCGAGCACCTCGGACAGCGGCTGCGGATCGCCCTCGAGGATGTAGTGAACCTTGGTTCCACCCTGTTCGTTCTCGACGCTGATCCGGTTCGCGACGCTGATGTGGCTCGCGATCGACTTCGCGATCTGCTTGGGGTCGAGCTCGAGCCGTCCGGACGCGAGCTGATGAGCGGCGAGGCCGAGCATGTGCGCGCCCGGGCCGCCGCCGCTGAACCGGAGCTCGATCGTACCCGCGGCCTTCGCGAGCGCACCGAGCGGGTTGCGGGTGCGCATGCCGACATCGATCGCGGCGTTTACGTTGGCGTTGACGGTGAGCCCGGCGAGGTAGCTCTTCGGGTCGAGCACATCGAACGGGATCTGACCTGCGCCGTTCGTCATGCTCGTACGGATCATCATCATGCCGTTCGGCGTCGCGTAGGTACCGTTGCCCTGATAGACGAGCGCCGACGGTCCGCCGCGTCCGAGAGCAGCATTGACGATCACGTTGGTGATGGCCTGGTCGAAGCTCAGCGCGAGCCCGCCGCACACGATCATCTCGTGATAGCTGTCACGCAGATCGCCGATGATCTGGAGGTTCGCGCCGACCTCGCCCTGCGCGCACGCGGCGAGCGCATCGGGGTCCTTCAGGGCATCGACGACGACCAGCGAGCTGCCACCGCGGCACGCGCCGAGCAAGAGCCCCACGAATACCAGCTGACGCATGACGATCTTCCCGGGCGACCACGCTGTTTGAACGCACGGGAACTCGAATGATTCCGTGGCGCGCGCGAGCCATGTGCGCCACGCAACCGCACATGGCAAACACATGCCCCGACAACCCTCAGTACAGCACGATCACGGCCGGCTCGTGATTTCATTGTCTCGACGAGCCAGGCATCCGCCGGCTGCGAGACGCGCATGTCGCCCGCGCATCTGGCGACAGCCCGGTCAGCGGCGACGGTAGATCGGCCGCGGATCGTCGACGGCAGCCTGGTAGGTGGGCTGCAGCTCGCCAAACGCCTCGAGCGCGCTCTCGAGCGGCTTGCCGGGCTTGAGCTCGAAGGCATCGAAGCCGCAGCGCTCCATGTAGCGGAGCTGGTCGCGGAGCACCCAGCCGACCGCGCGGAGCTCGCCCTTGAACCCGTGGCGGTCGCGGAGCTGGCGCGCGATCGAGTAGGGGCGGCCCTCGGTGAACCGCGGGAACTCGAACGCGACGAGCGCGAGGCGCGCGAGATCCGGAATGTCGGATGGCAGCTTGTCGGGCGTGATGCGAACCCCGAGCGCCGGGTAGCGCGCGAGCAGGGCCTCGCGCTCGGCGGTGTAGCGCGCGAGCGTCACGATCGGCTTGCCACCGTCGGGGAGCGCCGTGCCGTCGGGCACGTGCACGAAGTCGTCCTCGGTGATCGCGCGCTTGCGGATGATCGGCATGACTACTCCGCTCCCTGCTCGACCGCGGCGCCCAGCAACGCGTCGCCGTAGACCGCCTGGCGAAACGGCTCGAAGCCGACGCGGCGGACCGCATCGATGAACCGCTCGTCGGATGACTCGCGGACCACGAGGTAGCGATCGAGGACCTTCTCGACGGCGTCGACGATCGCGTTCTGCGGCAGGGCCGCACCGAGGATCTTGCCGATCGACGCGTCGTTGCCCGGGCTACCGCCGAGGCTGAGCTGGTAGAACTCCTCGCCGCGCTTGTCGATGCCGAGGATGCCGATGTTGCCGACGTGGTGGTGGCCGCACGCGTTGATGCAGCCACTGATCTTGATGCTGACGTCGCCCACGTCGTTGAGGTAGTCGATGCGGTCGAACCGCTCGGCGATCTCGAGGCTCAGTGGGATGCTGCGCGCGTTGGCGAGGTCGCAGTAGTCGAGACCGGGGCAGGTGATGACGTCGGTCAGCTTGCCGACGTTCGCCTTGCCGAGGTCGAGCTCGACGAGCTCCGCGTGCAGCTTCGCGAGGTCGGACGTCTTGACGTCGGGCAGCACGAGGTTCTGGGTGTGCGTCACCACGACGTGGCCGAACGAGTAGCGATCGGCGACGCCCGCGATCGCATCGAGCTGGGTGTCCGAGACGTCACCGGGTGGGACGCCGGGCATCTTCACCGAGATGACGACGGAGCTGTAGCCGGGCACCTTGTGACCGACGACGTTATTCTTGATCCAGTTGCCGAGCTCGCGGTCGCGGCCGAGCGAGAGCGCGGTGAGCTGATCGCTGCTCGGGGTCAGCTTCTCGTACGCCGGCGGCGCGAAGAACTTGGTGACTCGCTCGACCTCGGCGTCCGGCAGCTCGAGCTCCGGCGTTTTCGTGGCTTCCCAGTCCTCCTCGACGCGACGGCGGAACTCCTCCACGCCGAGCGCGACGACGAGGATCTTGATGCGCGCCTTGAACTTGTTATCGCGGCGGCCGTGGAGGTTGTACACGCGGAGGATGCTCTCCATGTACGAGAGCAAGTGACGCTTCGGCAGGAACTCGCGGATCACCGCGCCGATGTGCGGCGTACGTCCCATGCCACCGCCGACGAGCACCTCGAAGCCGCGCTCCTTGGCCGCGTTCTCGACGATCCGCAGCCCGATGTCGTGGAAGCGAACCGCGGCGCGATCCTCGCCGGGCGTGCCGGTCACCGCGATCTTGAACTTGCGTGGCAGGTTCGCGAACTCGGGATGGAAGGTCGACCACTGACGCAGGATCTCGCAGTACGGACGCGGATCCTCGAGCTCGTCGGGCGCGCTCCCGGCGAACGGATCGGACGTGATGTTGCGGACGCAGTTACCGCTCGTCTGCACCGCATGCATCTCGACGGCGGCGAGATCGTCGAGGAGGCTCGGCACGTCAGCGAGCTTCGGCCAGTTGTACTGGATGTTCTGGCGCGTCGTGAGGTGCGCGTAGCCGCGGTCGTACTTGCGCGCGATGTCGGCGAGCCGGCGGACCTGCGTCGAGCTCAGGAGCCCGTACGGGACCGCGACGCGCAGCATGTACGCGTGCAGCTGCATGTACAGCCCGTTCTGCAGGCGCAGCGGCTTGAACTCCTCCTCGGTGATCTCGCCCGAGAGGCGGCGCGCGACTTGCCCGCGAAACTGCTGGGCACGTTCGATGATGATGCGGCGATCGTAGTCGTCGTACTGGTACATGGTCGGCTTCCAGTCAGCGGCGAAGGCCGCTATCGGGGCGGCGGATGGGTACGGTGGGACCGTTTGCGCGGATCCGTTCACGCGCGCTGAGCGCCACGATCTCGCCGTCGCTCGCGTGGACGTCGATCACGTAGGGATCCGAGATCAGGCGCTGCTCGTTGGCGACGGTCTGCACCGCGAGCGCCTTGCCGGTGGCCTCGTCGGCGAGGAGGCCGGCCTCTGCGAGCTGGCGTGACCACGTGCCATCTGCACGTCGATACGCGTTGGCGCCGTCATCGGTGAAGCTGGCGGTCACGACCCAGTGAGTGGCAGGAGGCACAGCACTCATCCTACGCGCAGGCGCGAAATAAGAATAAGAGCTAACGTTGATAGGTGACATAAGCTAAAGGCATGGCTCCGCTGTCGCGGATCTGCAGTGACCCGATGAATCTCAACCATTTGCGTGTGTTTCACGCGATCGCCGCAGCCGGCAGCATCACGGCCGCTGCGAGGACCCTCCAGGTCAGTCAGCCCGCGGTCTCCAAGCAGCTGCGCGATCTAGAGGGGGCGCTCGGGGCCCATCTGGTCGATCGCTTGCCGCGCGGGGTGCGGCTGACCGCTGCCGGTCGCGTGCTCGCGGAGCATGCAGCGCGCATCTTCGGCGTCGAGCAGACGGCCGAGGTCGAGCTCGCGGCGTTGCTCGGCGTGCGGCGCGGTCAGCTCTCGCTCGGCGCAAGCACGACGATCGGCAGCTACCTCGTGCCACGCGTGTTCGGCGCGTTCCGGCGCCTGCATCCCGCGCTGCGGCTCGAGCTCGAGATCGGGAACACCGCGGCGATCCACGACCTCGTGCGCCAGCAGGTCGTCGAGCTCGGGCTCACCGAGGGATTCGTGACCGACGATGACCTGACGACGAAGATGTTCGATCAGGACGAGATGGTCGCGATCGCCGCGCCCGGTGATCCGATCCTCGCGCGGACGCCGCTGACGACCAAGGAGCTCGTCGCGTTGCCGCTGCTGATGCGCGAGCGCGGCTCCGGTACCCGCGAGGTCATCGAGGCGGCGTTCGCGAAGAAGCGCCTCGTCGTCGAGCCGGTGATGTCGCTCGGCAGCACCGAGGCGCTGAAGAACGCCGTTGCCGCGGGGCTCGGCGTCGCGATCGTCTCGCGGCTCGCCGTCGAGCTCGAGCTCGTCGGTGGCTCGCTCGTCGCGATCGAGGTCTCGGATCTCGTGATCCGCCGCGCGCTGCATCTCGTCGAGCTCCGCGGCAAGTCGCGCAGCCCCGCGGCGTCGCGGTTCGTCGAGCTGCTCGCGCAGTCTCGTCCGAAGCCGCGCTGACTGCCCTGACATATTGGCGTGTCGGTGAAAAGCATATTTATGCAAGGACAAGCGTCGCAATGACCTGGCTCAGGTCGCGTCGCCGACCGCGCGTGATACGAGCGCGGCGACCGGCGGCGAGAGCGCGAGTCCGAGCGCGGCTTGCTTCGCGGCCGGGCTCATCTTGCGCCACGTCTTGCGGAGCACGCGGACCACCTTGTCGGCGTCGTGCTTGCCCGCGAACTCCTCCGCTTCGTGCTCGAGGAACGCGAGGCAGAGCGCATCCTCCATGTGCTGGGTGTCGGGGCCGCGCCGCTTCTCGACGATGCATCGCACCGCCTCGATGGTGGCGGCGTCCCAGCCGTGTGCGCGCAGCGTCTCGGCGGCGAGCTCGGCGTGCCTGACCTGCAGCGCGGCGCGCCACTTCAGATATCCCGCGCGATCATCAGGATAGCTGCTGCGTGGGGTCTCCCACCGTCGGAGATGCTGGCAGTGCGCGGCGAGCCGCAGCGGAGTCGACGCATCCAGCGCGAGGCGGGTGATCCAGACGGCGAGCCGCTCGGCGTCGACGAGCTCCTGCGGCCGCGCCACGCCACCCACGATGAGCGAGCGCGGGTCGCGCGCGTTCTGCGCATCGAAGTCTGCGATCGTCGCCGTGAGGTGTTCAGCTTCCGTCATGCGATCAGAACTCGAAGTAGTGCTGGATCGTCAGGTAGCGCTCGCCGGTGTCCGCGAACACGGTGACGACTCGCTTGCCCGGGCCGAGCTCGCGCGCGATCTCCTTCGAGACCAGAAATGCCGCACCGGCGCTGATGCCGGCGAGGATGCCCTCCTGTGACGCGAGCAGCTTCATCTGATCGAACGCCTCCTTGTCGGTGACCTTGCGGACCTCGTCGATCACCTTGCGATCGAGTACCTCGGGGATGAACCCGGCGCCGATGCCCTGGATGCGATGCGACTCGATCTTGCCGCCGCTCAGCACCGCGGAGCGTGCCGGCTCGACGGCGATCACGCGGATCCCCGGGACGCGCTCCTTGAGGACCTGGCCAACGCCGGTGATCGTGCCGCCGGTGCCGATGCCGGCGACGAACGCGTCGATCCGGCCGCCGGTCGCCTGGAGGATCTCGAGCGCCGTGGTCCGGCGGTGCGCGTCGGGGTTCCACTGGTTCTTGAACTGGAACGGCACGAACGACTTCGGGTGCTTCTTCCCGAGCTCCTCGGCCTTGCGCACCGCGCCCATGACGTCGTCGCGCGCCGGCGTCAGCACGACCTCGGCGCCGAACCGACGAAGCAGGAAGATCCGCTCCAGGCTCATCGAGTCGGGGATCACGATGATGCAGCGATAGCCACGTGCGGCGCAGATCATCGCGACCCCGATCCCGGTGTTGCCCGAGCTCGGCTCGATGATGACGGTGTCCTGCTGGATCAGCCCTTCTTCCTCGGCGCGCTCGATCATGTTGAGCGCGACACGGTCCTTGACGCTGCCGGTCGGGCTGAACAGCTCGAGCTTCGCGAGGATCTCCGCCGAGCCGGCCTCGTGCAGCCGATTGATCCTCACGATCGGCGTGTTGCCGGTGAGCTCGGTGACGTTGTTCGCGATCTCCTGGCCAGTCTTCTTGGCTTGGTGTTGATCCATGCGCACCCGGTGACAGCGTACAGGCGTTTCAGTCGAGCAGGAGCAGCAGGAGCACGGTGAGCCCCGCGGAGATCAACGGCGACATGATCCAGAGCACCGCGATCTTGCGGAGCAGCGGGTGCCGGACCAGGTCGTGGCCGCCCTCCTTTGCGTACGCGATGCCGAACACCGCGAGCACCTGGGCGTGGACGAGCGACTGTGGCACGCCCATGCGGGCGCAGATCAGGATCAGGGTCCCGACGACGATGTTGATGATCGTCGCCGAGTAGAGGCCGATCGGCACGACCTCGCGGCCGATCGTCATCGCGGTGCGCGAGAACACGAAGCCGCCCATCGCGAACACCGGCGTGAACAGCAGCATGCCGGTCTGCACGTCGAACACGCCGGCGGTCGACAGCGGCGCGACGACGTTCGGCACGTTGCTCGCGCCGATCCCCATCGCGACGTAGCACGAGGAGCCGATCACGAGCGCGCGCAGCTTCCACTCATGCTTCGTGAGGTGCTCGTAGAGCCGGTAGTTCCAGCCGCGTAGCGGATAGAGCCGCTTCGACATCAACCACGACAGCAGGAACGCGATCGGCGGCACCGAGACCCACGCCGGCAGCAGCTTGTAGAAGATCGTATCCGAGTTGAGGTTGCCACCCATGAGCCCGAGGCTCGTGAGCGAGAACACGGTGACCCATGCGGTCGACTGCGGGATCTTCACGAGGTTCGCGATGAACAGCGCGCCGGACGCGGACGCGACGATCACGAGCGCGACCGGTCGATCGATCGTGCCCGCCGGGACGAACCCGCTACCGAGCGTCTTGGTCACGTTGCCACCGACGACGAGCGCGCCGAAGCCGACGCTGACCGCGAACAGCGCGAGCGCCGCTACACGCGGGATGAGCTTGGCGCCGAGCGCCGCCGAGAACGACGGGCTGAAGCTCGTGCCTCCCATGTTGAGCGCGAAGAAGAACGAGAACACGACGAGGAGGACGTTGACGAGGTCCGCGTTCACGGCGACCGCCTCGCGATCACGCGATCACAGGAAGTCGAGGTCATCACTTCGCTCCAGGATGTCCTTGGCCTCTTCTTCCTCGGTTGTCGTCGCGGTCAGCACTTCCTTGAGCACCTTGACGTACGAGGTGTAGACGGTCTGCACGCCGTCCGTGACCACGATGAAGAACGGCGCCGTATCGACGCCGAGCTCGGCGGCGAGTCGCATGCCTTCCGAGGCCGGGTCGCGTTCGTCCGCGATCACCACGCGAGCGATCCGCGACATCAGCCCGGCGGTCTGCAGTCGCTCCTCGACCTCGGCGCACTTGCGGCACGGGCTGCCGTCTTCCTTGAGCTTCTTGATGAACGTGACCGTCTGCATCATCGGCCACCCTTGAGGTTGCCGGCGTGCAGCCCGCACTCCTTGATCGTCGCCTCTTCCCACCACCAGCGGCCCTCGCGCTCGTGCTGGTTCGGCAGGACCGCGCGTGTGCACGGCTCGCAGCCGATGCTGGCGAAGCCCTTCTCGTGGAGCTGGTTGTACGCGACGTCCTGCTCGCGCATGTAGCGCCAGACCTCGGCGGACGACCAGCGCGCGAGCGGGTTGAACTTCACGACCGGATGCTCGGCCGACGAGAACGCGGTATCGGCCTGGATCACCGGGACGCTCGCGCGCGTGCTCGGGCTCTGATCCTGGCGCTGGCCGGTGATCCACGCGTCGACGGTCGCGAGCTTGCGCTTGAGCGGCAGGACCTTGCGGATGCCGCAGCACTCGTTGTGGCCGTCCTTGTAGAAGCTGTACAGGCCCTTTTCGCGGACGAGCCGCTCGACCGCGATCGTGTCGGGGACCAGCACCTCGAGCGTGATCGGATAGCGCTCGCGCACGCTCTCGATGAAGCGATAGGTCTCGCCGTGCAAGCGGCCGGTGTCGAGGCTGAACACCGCGACGCCGGGGCGGATCCTGGCCGCCATCTCGACGAGCACGACATCCTCGGCACCGCTGAACGAGATCGCGATGTTGTCGAACCGTTCGAGCGCGAGGGTCAGGATCTCGATGGGAGTCCGCGTCGCGTACTCCGCTGCGAGCCCGGCGATCTCGGCCGCGGGAATACCCATCTCCATCATTGTTACGCGAAGCCCTCGACCAGCACAACGCACGCAAAGTGAGTGATTTTCTGCGACGCGCTCGTCGCCGGCGCGCAAGCCCGAAATCCGCATATCCTCGGGGCGTGGCTTACGTTTCGACGCGACCGGATCCCGTGCGCCTGGCCCGCATCGCGTTCGGCCAGGACTGGTTGACCCTCGACCCTGCCTGGTTGGCCAGCCCCGATGCGATGGCCGATCCGATGGACGTTCGCGTGCGGATGGGGATGTACCGGCTGCTCGTCGAGCGCACGAACCCGCACGGCGACTTCGGCACCCACGACGAGCTCAACCCGTTCTGGGGCTACGCGTCGCAGCTCGCCTGGCAGCATCGCAGCGGCAGGCTCGGCGAGGGCCCGTACGCGATTACAGCGACGAGCTGGTGGGGTGCCTGCAACCACGCGCTCTGCGTCGTGCCGTACATCGCGGCCATGCAGCTCGGTCTCGTGCCCGCGCTCGCGATCCCGAGCCTCGCACGCGCGTACGAGCCGGCCCTCGCGGCGTGGCGCGACGCCCTTCGCACGATGACCGCGGCGAGCTGCGATCACGACGCCGCGCGGGTCGCGATCTGGCGCGCGCACCTCGCGAGCATCACGCTCGCCGTCGCGTTGCACGAGCACGAGTACCGCGCGATGCCCGAGGCCGAGCAGCGGTTCGCGCGCGGCTGGGTACGGATGGTCGATCTGTTCGCGGCCGCTGCGGTCCGCACCGACCTCGAGAAGCTGATCGAGACCGGTGGCGGTGCGCTGCCGCTGCGGGTGCTGCGCGCCGGCGATCCGCACGGCGATCTACCGCGCTACGAGCGCAGCACGGTGCGCCGGGTCGGCGAGCTCGCGGATCGCCCGGCCTGGCGGTGGGCGGCGGCGATGCGGATCTGGCGCCGGATGATGCGCACGCGGACCGCCCGGCTCGACGCCGAACGCCTGCTCGCCGGCATGTTCGGCAAGGATGCGTGGTCGGCCGGTGCGCGCGCCGTGATCTACCTGCTGCCCAGTCGCCTCCAGGCGCATCGTCTGCTCGGCGCGTCGGCCACTCCTCGGTCCGCAGAATAACGCGGCGCTGACCGATCGAGCGTATCGTCGGCGCCCCGCATGCGCCATCACGTCTACTGCTCTCCCGGGATGTTCGGCTTTGGCCGCCTCGGCTCGTACAACTACTTCGCGCACGTCCAGCGCGAGCTCACCGCGCGCTTCGCGGCGGCCGGGCACGAGCTCCACACCCACGTCGTCGAGGACCTGCCGACCGCATCGATCCGCCGGCGCGCCACGCGGCTTGCCGAGGTCGTGACCCAGACGGGCGGGCAGGCCGACGCGATCCACCTGCTCGGCCACTCGACGGGCGGGCTCGACGCGCGCCTCGCGGTATCACCTGCGACTCGCTCGATCCCGCTCGACCAGCTGACCTGGCTGCGTCGCCTCCGCAGCGTGACGACGATGAACACACCGCACTACGGCTCGCCGCTCGCGAGCTTCTTCACGACGTCGAATGGTCAGCGCGTGCTCGCGGCGCTGTCGATGTTCACGTTTGCCGGGCTGACGCTCGGCGCGCGGCCGCTGCGAGCCGCGAGCGTCATCCTCGGCTTTCTCCGCCGCGGTGACCTCGCCGTCCCGTTCAAGCTGCTGATGCTCGACCGTGCCATCGAGTCGCTGGTCGGGCTGATCGACGACGCGAGCAGCCCCGAGGTGCGGACGTTCCTCACCGCCATCGAGGATGACCAGGGCTCGATGATGCAGCTCGCGCCCGAGTCGATGGACCTCGTGGTCGCGAGCTTCGCGGATCGCGACGATGTCCGCTACCAGGCAACCGCCTCGATGTCGCCGAGCCCGGCGGCGCGCAGGTGGGTGCGCACGATCGGCCATCCCTGGCAGGCCATCTCGCTCGCGATCTTCTTCGGCCTGCACCACATCACCGCGAATGTCGGCGAGCGCTATCCCTGCGCGGCGATGGTCGGGACCGCGCCGTCGGCGGGCGACAGCAGCGAGGCCACCTTGCTCCGAAGCTTCGGCCGGGTGCCGACGCTCGAGGACAACGACGGCGTCGTCCCGCTGCGCTCGCAGCTCTGGGGCAAGCTGATCTGGGCGGGTCTCGGTGATCACCTCGACGTGCTCGGTCACTACCGCGTCGACGATCAGGGCGACGTCGCGCCCGCGCTGCGCCATCGCGACTGGCTGGCGAGCAGCTCGGACTTCTCGCATGCGAACTTCGCCTCGCTCGTGGATGCGATCGCGACCGGTATGCTCGCCTGATCGTGCTCGCCTGATCGCTACGCGAGGAGCTCGGCGTCCTCGATCAAGATCGTCGCAGGGCCGGCGTAGCCGTTCCGCTCGACGGTGGCTGCGGACCGGCGGGCACGCGCGAGCGCACCGATGAGATCGAGGCGGATCGTGCCGCCGAGGATCGCACGCCGGTTCGCGCCGGCATGTTCGATCGCGAGGGCCAGCTCGAGGCTCGCGTCGCCGGTGAACGGATCGAGGGAGAGCGCGCGCAGTCGCCGGACCTCGATCGTGCGCGGCAACGGACCGCGCGCGCCGACCGCCGGAAGCAGCGCATCCCACGTGCCCGGCGCGACCACGAGATTCCGGACGCCCCCGTTGGGATCGCGTTGGCGTAACGCCGCCTCGCGCGTCGACAGTCCGAGTCCCTTCGCGATGCCGCGCTCGACGAGCGGGAACCGCCGCACGGCATCGCCGTCGTCACCGAGCGGCGCGGACCGCAACGCGTAGTCGCGGGCGCCATCACTCGTGATCGTGAGTGGCTCGTCGAGCGCGTTCGCGCCGGTGGCGACCGGAGCGCCGACGCGATAGCGCGTGAGGCCCTGACGCTCGAGCACCGAGTCCGCCTGCGCCGCGAACACCGACCACACGCCGGCCGGGGTGTCGCCATGAAGAAACGCCTCTGCGGTCAGCGCGAGCGCGCAGCGGCCGGGAATCGGCGGTGTCGCATCGGCGAGCGAGCCCAGGTCGGCGACGGCAGCTGCAATCGCGCCGTCGAGATCGAGGTCGGCTTCGCGGCGTGCGCTGCGCCGGATCGCGAGGCTCCGATCGTGGGCGCTCACCAGCGCCTCGACGACGAGCTCGCTCGCCGTCCACCGCGTCGTCAGGCCCGACCGCGAGCTGACCTCGACACGCTCGACCATGACCTGGGCGGCGGCCTCGACCTTCGCCCCTTGCGGTCGGCGCGTGTGAAGCGCGAGCTCGGCGACGACATCTGCGAGGTCACGCTTCGCGAGCTTCTGATCGAACAGCTGCACCTGCGCGGGCGCGGCAGGCGGCACGCTCTTCCACGATGGGCCGACCGCCGCGATCGCGAGCGAGATCGCCTGATCGACGACCGCGCTGGCGTCATCCTCGTGGCCGGCGATCTCGAGGCGCGCGGATCCGCGGCCGCGACTGTCGTCGTGATGGACGACCAAGCCGATCCGCGTGCGGTTCTCGCGACGCCGGGTCGTCCGAACGGCGTCGGCGATCGCGAGGTCCTGGGTGCGCTCGATCACGACCCAGTCCGAGACCTTGTGGCGAGCCAGCGCGCGCATCAGCTCGCGGCGCGTGATCACGTCCGCCTCCGCCGGCCGCGCACGAAGCCACGCGTGCGCAGGTAAGGCGCCTCGACCGAGCGCCAGCGCGGCTCGCCGTCGACCTCGTCGCGATACGGGAACACCGCGGTCTCCTTGCCGACGCCGCGGACCCCCGCGAGGATCGACGCCAGGCTGCCGACCAGCTCGACCTCCGCGAACACCCGGCCGGTCTCGACGCCACCCTTGAGCTCTCTCGCGCGTGCGGCACCGATCACCACGCGATCGGTGCTCGGATCGATCACCGCAAAGTGGCCGCCCTCGAGGGCAAAGCCATCCTCGCGCAGCGCCTCGTGGGTCACCGTCCCGGGCGCGACCCGCAGGTGCGACGGCGCCGGCTCGAGGCCGCCGACGTGACCGGGGCGCCGTGCACGACCGCGCCCGCGATCCCCGAGGATCCCGACAACACGGCCGCCTTCGATCAGCGGCTGCGGCATCGCCAGCGCGCCCTCGTCATCGAACGCGAAGCCGCCGTAGGCGCCGGCTGCGGTCGGATCGTCGACCATCGTGATCATCGGCGCGGCGAAGCTCGCGCCGATCGCGAGGCGGCGCGTGACCTCGGGCCGCCGCGCTGCCGTGGTCGTCAGCACTGCGCGGGTGCCGGCGTCGACGAGGCTCGCGGTGACGCTAGGGTCGAGGATCACGTCGCGCTCTCCGTCGTCGAAGCCGCCGGGCGTGGTCAAGAGCAGCGCGCCCGCGGTCGCGGCCTCGACGTCCGCCTGCGCGATCGCGTGATCGTCGACGCCGCCGAGCCAGCCGGCTTCGGCCTGGCAGACAACCGGGCGGGTTCCGCTCCAGGCCGCGCGGACGGCGCGCTTGCGCACCCGTACGAGGCGCTGCTCGCGATCGTGCAGTGGCGAGATCGACCACACGAGCGCGTCGTCGATGTCGATCAGCGAGGCGGCGTAGACGATCCGGCTGTTCAGAACGTCGTCGCGCTTGACGACGTCGGCGACGCGCGCCTTGAGCGCGAGATCGTTCAGCGCGATCGGCGCCTTCGGGCGCGGTGGTGGTTCGGGGAAGCTGATCGTCGCGCGCTGCTGGGCCGGTCCGACGAGCACCCGCACCGCCGCCAGTACGCCCGCCGCCGACAGGTCCGAGGTCACCTGCTCGCGCCACATGCCGTCACGGTCACGGACGCCGAGCACCACGCCATCACGGCGGACACGCGCGACACCGGTGCCGAGCACGTCGACCGCCGCGGTCGTGCGCTGGCGGGTGACCGCGAGGACGTGGACGGACGGATACACCGCGGCGAGGCGAGCGACTGCGTCTCGCAGCCAGCCGCGGATGTCATCGCGCGCGAGCGGGTCACGCCGGATCGTCGGCGCCGTGGCACCGCATGCCCACAGCAGCGTCGCGGCCGAGGCGATCCCGAGACTGCCGAGGAGCTCGCGGCGGGTCTGGGTCACGACGCGAGCATGCCACGCCGCACCGCTGCGTCCGAGATCGTCGGTCCGGGATTCAGGCCCGGACCTGGGGCCGCTAGGGGCAATGCCGATCAGTTAGCACTACTGCGTCAGATTATTTGCCTAAAAATCCGGATGGGTTTCGATCGTTTGTGAGATTCCTCGTCGGAGAGATCGCACATTCGTCCCAGGCGTGATCAAAGAGGGAATGGC
>JBKJUF010000076.1:0-3307 GCA_046590445.1 Kofleriaceae bacterium | reverse complement strand
GCGCGGCGACCGCCCGGAACGCGAGCGATCGTTCGATCGACCGGATCGTGGCGAGCGTGGCGATCGTCCGCGCTTCGACCGCGACCGCGGCCCCGGAGGCCCCGGTGGTCCTGGTGGTGGCGATCGCGAGCGTCGGCCGTGGCGTGATCGCGATGATCGTGGCGCGCCTCCCGGTGGTGGCGAGGCCCGGTCGTTCGATCGCGGTGATCGTCCCGACCGTGGTCCGCGTCCCGACCGTGGCGACCGCCCGGATCGTGGCGACCGCGACCGTGGGCCGCGTCAGGATCGCGTCGACGGTGCTCCCGAGGCGCGCACCGACGGGGCCGGTCGTCCGCAGGGCGATCAGGGTGACCGCCCGCAGGGTGACCGCCCGCAGGGTGACCGTCCGCAGGGTGACCGTCCGCAGGGTGACCGTCCGCAGGGTGACCGTCCACAAGGAGCCCAAGGCGACCGTCCGTTCGACCGCGACCGCGGCGAGCGCCGGTTCGATCGTGACCGTGGCGGCGGCAGCCCAGATCGAAGCGGCGGTGGTGGTGACCGTGGTCGCTTCGACCGTGACCGCGGCGGCCGTCCCGATCGCGAGCGTGGCCCCGACCGCAATGGCGAGCGCCCGACCGAGCCCGTGCTGGCCGCGATCGGCAGCGAAGACGCCCCGATGGTGCTCGCAGCCGGCTCGACCGATGTGGCTGCGCTGACCGAGTCGCCGGCGCTGCCAGGCGAGCGCAGCGAGCGCGGTGATCGCGGCGGCGACCGTGGTGAGCGCCATGGCCGTGACCGTGACCGCGGTGGTCGCGGTGGTCGTGATCGCGACCGCGGTGGTGATCGCGGCCGTGACCGCACCGACCGACCGGGCGCGCCTACACAGGCGGCCCGCCCCGCTGGCGAGAACGACGTGACCGAGCGCCTCGATCGTCTGGACACGGTGGCCGAGGTCGGCACCGAGGCCGCACCGGCGGTCGAGACCGTTGAGCCTCGCTCGCCAGCGTCCGCTGGCTCGCTCCACGCGAAGGTTGACGACGTCGCGCGTACCGCGCTCGATCGAGCGGACAAAGGCGCGGACAAGGGCGCGGACAAGGGCGGCAAGGCTGGCAAAGCTGGCAAGAAGGCCGGAGCCACCACCGAGACCCGTGAGTTCTGGGAAACCTGGGCCGAGGAGAAGACGACGCGTCCCGAGCCCGAAGCGGCCGCCGCGCCGGATGGCGAAGCTGCGGCAACCGATGACGGCGGCGGTCGCCCGAGCCGGAGCCGCGGTGGACGTGACCGCGGTGGTGCGGGTCGCAGCCGTGGTGGCCGTGACAAGGCCGAAGCCAAGCCGGACAAGACGGCTGACAAATCGGCCGACAAGACCACCGACAAGTCGGCCGACAAGCCCGAGAAGGCGGAAGCCAGCAGCCGCGCGAAGCGTGACGACAAGCCGGCGGCCTCGGCGGCGGCGACTGCCGATGCGCAGGCGCGGCTGTTCATCAGCCTCGGCAAGAAGCATGGCGTCTCGGCCGACGATCTCCGCGAGCTACTCGCAGGTCCGATCGGCGGCGACAAGGCCCGCATCGGCTCGGTGAGCCTTCGCGACACGCACGCCCACGTGCGCGTTCCCGAGGAGCTCGTCGAGCGGATCATCACGGGCGTCCATGGCACGCAGCACAAGGCGCAGGACGTCACGGTCGAGCGCGCACGCGCCTGATTCACGCCTGACCCGTACCTGACACGAGGCCATCGGGCCTCGAACGGCGACTTCCTCGACGAGGGAGTCGCCGGTTTCGTTCCAGAGCAGCGGCGATGTAACCACGGCGCCAGGCGGGCGTAGACCAGGCAGGAGAACTGTTCATGACCTTCCGCTCGATCGTCACCGCCCTCGCCTTCGTCCTCGGCGCCGCCTGCGCCGATTCCGCCTCCGAGGCCCACGCCGATAGCAAGCCGCGCCCGATCCGCACGGTGCGGGCGAGCAGCGCCGAGTTGAAGCAGGAGCTGACGCCGCTCCAGTTTCAGGTCACGCAACAGAACGGCACCGAGCCGCCGTACAAGAACGCGTACTGGGACAACCACGCCGCCGGCATCTACGTCGACGTCACCACGGGCCAGCCGCTGTTCAGCTCGCTCGAGAAGTTCGACTCGGGCACCGGCTGGCCGAGCTTCTGGAAGCCGATCACATCGACCACCGTCGTCGAGAAGTCCGATACCGCCCACGGCATGACGCGCGTCGAGGTTCGCTCGAAGACCGGCGACGCCCACCTCGGCCACGTGTTCAGCGACGGACCGAAGCCCACCGGCCTGCGCTACTGCATCAACTCGGCCTCGCTACGCTTCGTGCCCGTTGCCGCCCTCGAGGCGCAAGGCTACGCCGCCTACAAGCCGCTCTTCGCGAAGCGCTAACGCGTGCGTACCGGAAAAGCTGACGGCACGCTGTCAGCATTGAGCTGACTGGCCGATCGGACACAACTGCTTGCCTTGACACCTGAACATCCGCTCCGTAGGGTGCCGGCCTATGGGTCGAAGCTCGCTTGGTCCTGGTCGTGACACTCCAAAAGGCGAGCCCGACATGATCGTGGTCGAGGGTGCACGCGAGCACAACCTCGACGTCGACTACCTGGAGCTACCGAAGCACCGGCTGGTGGTGATCACCGGGCCCTCGGGCTCCGGCAAATCGTCGCTCGCGTTCGACACGCTGTATGCCGAGGGCCAGCGCCGCTACGTCGAGTCACTATCGGCATACGCGCGGCAGTTCCTCGGTCAGATGGAGAAGCCGAAGAACGAGCGAATCCGCGGGCTATCGCCGACGATCGCGATCCAGCAGAAGAGCGCGTCGAGCAATCCGCGGTCGACCGTCGGCACGATCACCGAGATCTACGATTACCTGCGCGTCCTCTACGCGCGTGCCGGCGAGCAGCGCTGCCACCAGTGCGGCGGTGCGGTCGGTGCGCGGACCGCGTCCGAGGTCGTCGACGAGCTCGCGACGTTGCCCGACAAGACGAGCGTCACGCTGCTCGCGCCGAAGTCCGAGAACCGCAAGGGCGAGTTCCGCGAGCTGTTCGGCGAGCTTCGCAAGGCCGGCTTCGTCCGCGTCCGGATCGACGGCATGATCGTGCGGCTCGAGGACGTCGAGGCGCTCGAGAAGCAGAAGAAGCACTCGATCGAGCTCGTGATCGATCGGATCACGATCAACTCGAGCGACAAAGGCCGGCTCACGGATTCCGTCGAGACCGCGCTGCGCGAGGGCAAGGGCAAGATCATGGTGGAGGTCCCGGGCGAGAAGACCACCCGCGTGTTCTCCGAGGCCAATGCCTGCCCGACCTGCGGCATCGGCTTCCCC
>JBKJUF010000643.1:0-3398 GCA_046590445.1 Kofleriaceae bacterium | reverse complement strand
CTAATCGAAGCGCTTCATCGGCGGCACGTCGATCACGATCACCTTGGCGTCGGGGCGCAGGGGCTTGCAGCGGAGGTCGAGCGACGCCTGATGCTGCTGCAGCCAGGCGTCGATGTCGTCGACGGCTGGATCGATCTGGATCCCCGACGCGCAGACGGTAGCTTTGTCCAGCGGGACCGCGAGCCTCGCGAGCACGTCGCCGCGGCGGATGTGTGCGGCGATCTCCTTCGGCGGCGGACCGATCAGCGCACGCGCGAGCTCCTCGGAGATCTGGTGTACCGAGGCGGACGGTAGCTCCCCCATCGTGCGTGGCTGGATCGCGCCAGTGCTCGCGAACACGAAGGCGCCGTGAACCGGCGCGCTGGTCTCGCCGCGAACGATGACGTGGATCATGCGGCTCGACGGCGCGGCGAGCTCGACGGTCTCGAGTGGTCCGGCGCCGAGCTCGACGATCCGCGCGGGTCCTCGCCCACGATACGAGCCCTCGGTACGCTCGACGACCAGCTCGACGCGGCCCGCCGGAAGCCCGGCGAGCTCGAACGTCCCGTCCTGCCGGATCGGCGCGTCGATCTGGTACGCGACGGCGGGGACGGCGACTGGTGTCGCGCTGACCCACAGATCGCCGTGCAGCTCCCCGACGAGCCGCGCGCGCCCGCGCAGCGTATGCGTCGGTGCCAGCTGCAGGCGCACGTCGTCGCGAAGCTTGCTCGCGGACGATCGGTACGTGCCGAGCTGCGCGATCATCACGCCCGAAGCCGGCGCGTTCTCGAGCGCGAACCGACCATTCGCATCGGTCGTGGTCTCGTGCAGCGTCGGCAGGGCGCCGTCCGGATCGAAGACCGGCACCGCGATCCCGACGGCGTCGCCAACGAGGTCGCCCGCGACGACGCGCGCGCCCGCCACCGGCTTTCCGGCCACATCGACGACCAGGCCGCGCAGCACCCGCGTGCTCGTCGGCGGCGATGCGGTTCGCGACAGCGTCTCGAGCCGCGCATGCGCCGGCTCGACCTCGCCAAGCCGCCACTGCGCCGTCGCATCGAACCAGTCGAGCCAGATCGGAGCCCGTGCCGGGCCGAGGTTCACGATCGCAGCCGCCTTCCAGCCCGCCGCCGCCGCGCGGACTGCCGCAAGATCGCCGGGACGACCGCGATCCATCCGAACCGCGAGCTCGTGATAGACCACGGCGAGCTGGGTGCTGATCGGCAGCGGGCCACGTTGCGCGGCATCGAAGTGCTGCAGCGCCTGATCGAGCTGGCCCGCGCGGGTCGCGAGCTGACCCTTCGCGATCTCGAGCTGCGCATGCAGGTTGGGCTGTGCGGCTCGCGCGACCGCGCGCTCGCCCTCGACGAGCATCTCCGGAAGATCCGGAACCAGAAACGCGGTGGTCTTCATGCCGATCACGTTGATCGTGGTCACGCCGTAGGCCTGGTCGTCACCGCACAGCTGAGCTGCACTCCGCGACGCCTCGGCCACGCGGAGCGAGCTCGTGCGCGCGCCCTCGATGATGCCGAGATACGCCGCGGCGCACGGGTCGGTGTCCATCGCCGCCTTGGCCTGCGCGTGGACCTCGGGCGAGACCCGAGCACCGGCACGCATCGCCATGCCGACGACGGCGGCCTCGGAGTAGCGATCGGGGAGTCGCGGCGGCGTGTCGAGCGCGCAGACGCTCGCGGGATAGAGCTGCGCCATCATGCCGTCGGCGGGCGCCTGCAGATCGAGCATCCGCGCGCGGCGTAGCGCGTCGATCCGGACCAGCACGCGATCGAGACACCCGAGCCGGTTGCGGCGAACCGCATCGGGCAGCTTGCAGGCGTCGTGATGCGCGCGCTCCCACCGCGCGATCTCGTCGGTGAACCGCTGAGCCGACCGCGGCGCGTGCGGGCGGATCGCCGCGTCGATCTGCGCGTTCCACACGCGATCGGGTTCGAGTGCAGGCGCCTCGCAGCTCGCGACGACCCGCGCCGGTGCCCGTTCTTCGCGCATCGTGTAGAACAGGAAGCTGACCGCGAGCACGGTCGTCGCGACGAGGCCGAGCACGATCCACGGCGCACGCACGCGCGGCGCGAGCTGGTCGAGCAGCGCGGACATCGAGGGCCAGCGCCGCGCCGGCTCGGGGGCGAGCCCACGTACGAGTGCCGCGCGCAGTCGGCGCGGCAGCTTCGAGGTGTCGAGCTCCGCAGGTCCGCGCGCGACCTGATCGCGGAGCTGCTCGATCGTCGTGCCGCGGTACGGACGCTCGCCGGCGAGCGCTTCCCAGAGCGCGACGCAGAACGCGAACTGATCGGTCGCTGGCGTGACGGCCTCGCCCTCCCACTGCTCGGGCGCCATGTACGCCGGCGTGCCGAGCAGCGAGCCCGGTGCGGTCAACCCGGAGAGCGATGTCGGCGTGTCACGCGAGGCAGCAGCCGCGTCGGTCGTGATCGCCTCGAGCGGCGCCTCGGCTTCGCGCGCGAGCCCGAAGTCAGTGACCGCGATCCGGCCGTCGCGGCTGCGCAGCACGTTGTGCGGCTTGAAGTCGCGATGGACGATGCCCGCCGCATGCGCGGCTGCGAGGCCACGGCCGGCATCGAGGTAGGCCGCGATGATCTCGCGCTCGCTCCGTGGCTCGGCGCGCAGCCACTCCGCGAGCGAGGTGCCATCGATCAGCTCCATCGCCACGAAGTCCTCGCCGCTGGCGGTGCCGACCTCGTACACGGCGACCACGTTCGGGTGCGTGAGCCGCGCCATCGCGCGGGCCTCGCGGAGCAACCTCTGCTCGGCCTGCTCGGACATGCCCTCGCGACGCAGCACCTTGAGCGCGACCCTGCGCTGGAGATCCGGATCGAACGCCGCGTGGACAACTCCCATGCCGCCAGCACCGAGCTCACGCTCGATCACGTAGCGGCCGAGTTTGGGACCGAGCGCACCGCGCTGCGCGCCCGCGGCCGACGGTGAGCTGTCGGGCGCGGTGGCCGTCTTCGCGAGCTCGTCCTCCGCGGGCACGCCGCATCGTCGCACGGACGCGGCGAGTCGCTCGGGACCGCCGTGCCCGATCGCGGGAGGCCGGGTCTCGGATGACGGCAATTCGTCGAAGCGTTCCAGCCCCGTGCGCCAGGACCCCTTACAGCGGCCTTACAGACCGTCGTAGACCGGCCGTTGACCGACCGCGTTGATACCTCCAGACACCGACGCTGGCCTCGTAGGCCGCGCTTCCGCTGCGCCACCTCTTCACCCGGCGCACGGGTTGTCAGAAGGATTCGCCATGTCTCGCCTAGCACTCGCCCTATCGGTCATCGCCTCGCTCTCGTTCTCCGCCACCGTTGCCTCTGCCCGCCACAGCTCGAGCACGCCGCCGTCGATGCGGTTCGCCGAGCCGCCGCACACGTCGGTCAGCAACGACGTCAAGGCGCACTTCGATC
>JBKJUF010000600.1:0-3658 GCA_046590445.1 Kofleriaceae bacterium | reverse complement strand
GATGTCCGGACAGTGCTTCTTGCACGCATCGCACGGCGCGCACTGCGAGGTCAGATCGTGGGTCTGCGCCGCGGCCGGCGCGGGCTCGGTGTAGATCTTCTCGACGAGGCCGACCGGGCAGAGGAAGTTGCACCACGTCTTGCCGGCGTAAACAAAGCTCGTGACGATCGCGGCGAGCACGACGACGCCGAGGAATCCGGCGAGCCAGACATCGCTGCCGTTCGTCGCGACGAGCCGCAGCGTCAACGCGATGATCATCAGCGCGAGCTGGAGCAACAGGTAGTGCTTGCTGACCCAGTCGCCCATCTTCCGGGTGCCGGGACGGCCGACGAGCCGCCCGAGCTGGCCCATCACGGCGAGCGGGCAGATCCGCCGCCACAGGTGATAGCCGAACGCCATCCAGAAGAACGGCAGCGCGGCGATGCAGACGGTCCACACCAGCCGGTTGCCGTGGCGCACGCCGAGGATCGTCGGGATCGTCGCCGCGAACGCCACGAGCATGATGACGCGCGCAGCCGTGACCCAGCGCGGCGCGGTGCCACCGTCGGTGAACGCGGCGAGCCCGCCGGCCCTCGTCTTCGCGGCCGTGCCACCCTTCGCGGGCTCGGCTGCCATCGGCAGCTTCTTCTTCGTCGGTTCCGCCATGATCAGGGCGTGCAGCCCAACTTGGTGACCTCGAGGTCGTCCCACAGCGCGCTGGTGGCGGCGGGAAGCGGCGCGGCGTGGATGCTGCCGCCGATCCAGAGCTCGACGTCGGTGACGGGATCCATCTGGGGGACTTCGGCATCCGTCAGCCAGGTCGAGCGGTCGGCGCTTGTCTCGAAGGCGATCGAGCCGCTCTCCTGCCGGAACCGCAGGAAACGATGTGCGGCGGCGTTGTACGTCAGTTCCGCGGCGCGATTCGCGCCGACGAATAACAACAGCCGGCTCCCGCGGACGTCGAACGCGTAGGAGGGCGTGATGCCCTGACGCTGGACGATTGCCATCGCCGTGCCGGTATTCGTCCCAGAAGCCATCACCAGCTGCGCGGTCACCGTGGCGCTCGTCAGGTTCAGTCCAGGCGCGCGGATCGCGTTGCTTCCGAGCGAGCCCGGCGTCCGGAACGAGATCGTCAGCTTGTTCTCCTGTTGCATGACGATGTCGGGGTTCGTAGCGTTCACGATCGTCCACCGTCCGTCGAGCGTGGCACCAGTGAACTCCTCGATAAAACACCCCGTCGGCTTGTCGGCGTCTTTGTCGGGTGGCATTTCGCCCGTGTTGCCGCCTGCGTCGGGCGGCCTCTGCTGGAGCCCGAGCAAGCGATCGCAGCTGGCCGTCACGACGGCGAGGCCGACCACGCTCGCGCCGACCAGCAGCGATCGAACATCGGAGCGCATCACTTTGAGGGCGGAGGCGGCGCGAGCGGGCAGGTGAGGCCCTTCGCCGCTTCGGGTCCGAGGTACTGCTCGAGATGCGTCTTGCCGCGGCACTCCTGATGATGGAGGAAGTTGATCGTGAATTCCTCCCAGTGCGTGCTCGGCACGATCTGGAAGTTCAGCGTCGCGAGCTTCTTGTTGCGCGTCTTCGGCACGCCGGCGCTCGGATCGACGTTCGCCGGGTCGGCGTAGTCGTGCATCCCGAAGTTGCGGATGTGGCACTGCGAGCACGTCATGCCGTTCTCCTCGCCGAGGTCGCGGCGGCCATCGTCGAGCGGCAGCAGCTTCACCATGTCGCGGAGCTTGTGGTCGGCGAACAGGTGGTTCGAGTCGATCTTGGAGCCAATGACCTTGCCGTTCTCGGTCGCAGGTAGATCGACGAAGCCGAGCGTCTTGCGACACAGCGCCTCGTAGCCGGCGACGTGGCCGGGCGCGCCTGCGGTGTACTTCGGGGCGCACTTGGGGACCCAGGTCTTGCCGTCATCGGATGGCGCCGTCATCGTCCAGAACCCGGGGATCCGGACGTTGACCCAGCGCTGCGCCTTGCCGTCCTCGGTCTGGAACGGCTTCATCGCGCTCCATGCCCACGCATCGCCGTGCTTGTAGCTGCCGTCGGGGTTGCGCGCCGAGCCACCGCCGAGCTGCGCCTCGGTCGCGATGCCGATCACGAACGTCCGCGCGTAGCGCTTCGCCGGATCCTTCGCGTCGAACGCCATCAGCTCGTTGACGAGCGCGGCGACGGCCTTGCCGTGCGCGAGCTGATCCTTCATCAGCTTGTCGCTCGGCGCGCCGCCGGGGAGCAGGTGCTTCGCGACCATGCCGAGGAACGTCTTGTTGTTGTGGACGCGCTCCTCGGGCGGCCGCGGCAGCGGCGGCACGAGCTCGACGGTCGGCCGGATCCGGAACATCGCGAACGTCGGCTCGGGCGCCTTCACCGCGCGATAGACGATGCGCATCTCCGTCCACGCCCGGTCGATGCGCGGGCGAACCGCGACGATCTTCCATG
Source organism: Kofleriaceae bacterium (assembly GCA_046590445.1). GTDB lineage: Bacteria > Myxococcota_A > Polyangia > Haliangiales > Haliangiaceae > JABFXX01. Next base: position 1,237 of record JBKJUF010000600.1, on the reverse strand, counting down.
CCGCCGGATCGCCGAACGCGACCTTGTCGAACTTGTCGGACTTCGGATCGAGGCGTGGGTTCGCGTGGGTCTGCGCGAGACCGGTCAAGAAGCTCTCGAACAGCGCCGGCTTGTCGTGCGTGCCGCTCAGCTTCGCGCGGTTCTCCTCGCTGAACTGCCACTTGAAGCCCTCGGCGCCGACCAGCAGCATGCGGTCGAGCGGCCACTCCTTGTTGACCTGCTCGAGGCGCTTCGGCTGGCGGATCATCAGCACGGTCTCGATGATCGGCGTCTGCACGGAGGCGACCGGCATCGGCTGCTTCTTCGCGGTGACCTCGAACGTCCAGGTCTTGGTGGCGACCTTCGGCGCGCTGTCGCCACGGCCGGCCAAAACGGGCTGCGTGATCTGCAAGGTGAACGCGGCCTTTGGCTGATCGGCCTTCGTCGGCTTCCAGGTCACCGTCTGGGTCAGCGCGTCGAACGTCGCTGACTTCGGCATCGCGGTGACGTCGACGCGCGTCTCCTCGAGGTTCTGATCGATCGCGGCGACACTGAAGCTCACCGGCTGACCGACACCGACCTTCGTGAACACCGGCGGAAACACCTCGGGCGGCACGTCGGCGGCGATCGCAGGCCCGGCATCGGGGACGGGCGGGGTCGCGGGCCGAACAGGATCGACCGCGGGCGTCGGCGCCGGCGTCACCGGTGTCGCGACCGTGGTCGGATCCGGAGGCGCGACCGCATCGGGTTTCTTGCTGCCACACGCGAGCGTCAGGGCCGCAACAACTCCGAACAGAACCAAGGTCCTGGAAGCCTTCATGCGTCGAGCATCGTACCACCATGCTCGATCCGCGACGGTTCCCCGTCGAGGATAGTCGGTCGCCCTACTGCGCTTTCCTACGACGGGAAACGGGAGGACCAGCGGGTCGCCGCGCGCCTCCCGACATCGAACGCGAACGCTCGCAGAAGCTCCCGACGGGAGCTGTCCTCGACGTCAGTGCGGCGCTGATCGTCGACGTGGTCGTGGTCGTGGTCGTGCTCGTGCTCGTAGACGCCGCGGTTGGGACTGCCTCTACGTTCAGCTGTTCGATTGTCAGAGAGCAACGCGTCCGTCCCCGCTTGCCGGCGTTCGCCGGCTTCGCTCCATTTGGGCCCCGCCGGGACCGATCGATGTTCAGTCCCCGCCGGGACTGAGTGGCAGATCGAACACGAGCCGGTCGGGCGCCGTTCCGCGGATGGTGAGCACACCGTCGTGAAG
>JBKJUF010000494.1:0-5650 GCA_046590445.1 Kofleriaceae bacterium | reverse complement strand
GAGTAGGGTGCCTCGCTCGACGTGCCAACGAGCAAGGAGGTCACCGCGCTCCTCGCGTATGCCGAGGACGAGGCCGGCGGCCTGATGTCGACGCGCTATGCACGGCTGCGTCAGCATATGACCGCCGACGAGGCGGTGAGTTACCTGCGGCGCCAGGCGCGCGACAAGATCGAGACGATCTACTACGCGTACTGCCTCGATCCGGCGCAGCGGCTGCTCGGCGTCGTGTCGTTCCGCGATCTGTTCGCGGCGGATCCCAAGAAGACCGTCGCCGAGATCATGGAGACCGATGTCATCCGGGTTCTGGACGGGACCGATCAGGAGACGGTGTCGAGGATCTTCGCCGAGCACGATCTGACGGTCGTGCCGGTCGTCGATGCAGACGGCAAGATGAAGGGCATCGTGACCGTCGACGACATCGTCGACGTCGTCCAGGAAGAGGCCACCGAGGATGCCCAGAAGTTCGGCGGCATGGCGGCCCTCGAGATGCCGTACTTGCAGTCGAGCCGGCGCGAGATGCTGTGGAAGCGCGGCCTGTGGCTCGTGATCCTGCTGATCGGCTCGACCTTGACGGCGAGCGCGATGGGCGCGTTCCAGGGCCAGATCGATCGCGTCCCGCTGCTCGCGATGTTCATCCCGATGATCATCTCGACCGGTGGCAACTCGGGATCGCAGGCCTCGACGCTGATGATCCGCGCGATGGCGCTCGGCGAGGTCCGCGCGGCCGACTGGTGGCTCGTGCTCCGTCGCGAGCTCGGCCTCGGCATCATGCTCGGCGGCGTGCTCGGCGTGGTCGCGCTCGTGCGCGTGCTGATCTGGGGCGCCGCCGGCAGCTACGGCGAGCACTTCGTGCTGATCGCGGTCACGTGCGGCATCTCGGTGATCGGGTGCACGCTGTGCGGCACGCTCGCCGGCGCGATGCTGCCGTTCATCCTCCGCAAGCTCGGCGCGGATCCCGCGAGCGCATCGGCGCCGTTCGTCGCCACGCTCGTCGACGTCAGCGGCATCCTCATCTACTTCGGCATCGCGAACGTGGTCTTGACGGGAGTGCTGCTGTGATAGGGTGGCCGTGATGTTCGCGACCCGCGTCTACCACTACCGGGATCCCGCGGCCGTCATCCTCGGCCTCAAGGAGCTGCGCAAGCAGGGGCTGACGCCTCGCGGCCTGCTGTTCGTCGCACTCGATCCGCGCGGCGAGACCAGCATCGCGGTGCCCGAGGATCTCGACGCGGTCGCGAGCATCCGGGTCGGTGACAAGCTCTCGCTCGTGCCGCCCTGGGAGGGCCGGTGGTTTCACTTCGACGCCGTGCACCGCCTGCCCGGCGACACTGTCCTGTGGAACGGCGATCGCCGGCTCGGTGATACCGGCAGCGCCCCGGAGGTCGCGTGCGCGATCTCGGAGTGGCTCAAGGGCAGCTCGGCGAAGAACGTGTTCCTCGGCTGCACGCCGCACGTGCCGGGTTCGTGGTGGACCGTCGATCACCTCTCGGCCGTCACCGACCTTCACAACATGGGCCTGCTCGACTGCGTCGTCACGAGCGGCGGCATCCTCGCGCGCAAGATCGACGGTCCGCAGCTGTTCTATCTCGACTTCCAGTCGCTCGCGCAGCAGGGCACCCCGACCGACGGCTGGCAGGAGGTGTTCACGTCGAGCATGGGCAACATCCTGCTCGTCGAGCGCCGCGTGCTGCAATACCGCCTCGTGCTGACCTGCGAGCTGGGCCTGATCGAGATCGACGTCTCGAACCTGCCCGAGCTCGTGCTCGAGACCGCGCGCGTGCCGTTGCGGTCGGGGTTCGGCGTCGTCGGCCGGATCGACAACGGCGCGTTCGCGGTCACCGTCGGCAAGATCGAGCCGTGGGGCCTCACGAACATGCGGCCCGCGATGCTCGTCGGATCACCGACCGAGCGGCTGCTCGATCTGCCGAAGGCGCTGCGCGCGATGCCGCTGGCCGAGCCCGCCGCCGTCGCTCCCGAGACCGATGATCGCGAGGCCGTCGATCCCGAAGAGCCTCCTGAAGTAACGAATCCTACCGCGCCCGACGACTGAGCCCGACGACTGAACTACGGCGCGGACCAGTGGCCGGCCATGATCAAGAGGCCGACCATCAGCACGACCACGGCGGTCAGCGGCCACAACCCGATCGCGACCGCGAGCGCCTCGCGCAGCTGCGTGGCGACGGGACCTGGGTCCTCGGGCGGCGTGGGCGGTGGTGCCATCAGCTGCCCGCCCTTCTTCACGACACGGGCCTGCGGGAGATCGAAGCTCGCCATGGTCTTGCGAGTATGACGGAGATCAACGCAGACGCATCCCCTTCATGATCGCCCGGTGTAACGTCCGTCACCCATGCCCGATCCGGCGGCGAGCCTCGACGAAGTCTCATTCGGCTTTCGAAACGCGTACCTCGACCACGACAGGCTGACCGCGCAGCTGCGCGCCTGGACTGCCGCGTTTCCCGACCTGTGCCGGCTGACCTCGCTGGCGCAGACCCCCGAGGGCCGCGATGTCTGGCTGCTCGTGGTCGGTCGCGATCCCGAGCGCACGCGGCCTGCGGTGTGGGTCAACGGCAACCTCCACGCCGCCGAGCTCGCCGGCTCGAGCGTCGCGCTCGCGATCGCCGAGGACGCGCTGCGCGTGCACCTCGATCCCGATGCGTTCGATGTACCGGCGCCGATCCTCGAGCGGCTGCGCGACGTGCTGTTCTACATCGTCCCGCGGATCACGCCCGATGGCGCCGAGTGCGTGCTGCGCAGCGGTCGCACGCTGCGCTCGGTCCCGCGCGATCACCGCGTCGAACGCGGTAAGCCCCGCTGGGTGCCCGGCGATCTCGATGGCGACGGGCTCGCGTTCGCGATGCGCGTGCCCGATCCGGGCGGCGAGCTCGTCGAGGCCCGCGAGTTTCCCGGCCTGCTCGTCGAGCGCACCCTCGATGACGAGGGCCCGTTCTACAAGCTTTATCCCGAGGGCCTGATCGAGAACTTCGACGGCAAACACGTGCCCTCGCCGTTCTTCCTCGGCGACAACCCGGTCGATCTCAACCGCAACTTCCCGTACTCGTGGGCACCCGCCTACGAGCAGATCGGCGCCGGCGCGTATCCCGCGAGCGAGCCCGAGTCGCGCGGCGTCGTCGAGTACGCGACCGCGCATCCCGAGATCTTCGCGTGGCTCGATCTCCACACCTTCGGCGGCGTGCTGATCCGGCCACTCGGTCACGCGCCGGACTCGAAGATGGACCCCGAGGACCTCGCGATCTTCCGCCAGCTCGAGGCGTGGATGCTCGAGGGCACCGGCTATCCGACGGTGTCGGGTCACGAGGAGTTTCTCTACGAGCCCGACAAGCCGCTGCGCGGTGATCTCACCGAGTACGCGTACCACCAGCGCGGCGCGATCGCGTACGTCGTCGAGCTCTGGGATCTGTTCAAGCGGCTCGGCATGGAGCGGCCGCCGAAGTTCGTGCAGTTCTACGAACGCGTCACCCGCGCCGACATCATCAAGCTCGCGTGGTGGGACAAGGACGAGAACGAGGGCCGCTCGTTCCCGCCGTGGCGCAAGTTCGATCACCCGCAACTCGGGCCGGTCGAGCTCGGCGGTGTCGATCCGCGGATCGGGATCTGGAACCCACCGCTGCACGAGCTCGCCGCGGTGTGTGCGTCGCAGGCGAACGTGTTCCTCCGGGTCGCCGCGCTCGCCCCACGCTTGAAGATCGTGGCGATCGATCGGCAACCGCTCCCTGGTGGCGTGACGCGCGTCGAGGTCCGGATCTGCAACGACGGCTACCTCGGCACCTACGGCATGCCATCGGCGAAGAAGCTCGAGTTCAACGAGCCGCTCTACGCGAAGGCGAAGGTGGAGGGCTGCACGCTCGTCGATCCGGGCGCGGCGTACCAGACCCTCGGCCACCTCGATGGCTGGGGCCATGGCCTGCACACCGGCCAGAACCTACCGGCCTATCCCGGCAGCCGCGGCAACACCAACGCAGCCTGGGCGACCTACCTCGTGCGCGGCACCGGCACCCTCGATCTCGAGCTCGGCTCCTGCCGCGCCGGCTTCATCAAGACGCGGGTGTCGCTGTAGCGGCGCCATGCGCGTTTCAACTGAAGCAGTAGAGTGCACAGTTGAACGTGACGGGATTGGTTTCGCACACGACCGCTCTATGGAGCTCTCATGCACATCACGCGAGGTGCCATCAAAGACTTCTTCAGGAGCAACAGCGCTCGAGGCGTCGCTTTCGATGCGCGCAGACCCGACCGGCCGTTCGGCCGTTTCAAGTGGCGATGACGCGCTGTTCCCTCGTGCTGGTCGTGCTGCTGAGCTCCTGCGCCTCTCGCGCGGTCCCTCATGGGCAACCAGAACCGAGTGCGAAGGGGTGTCCAGAGATCCGCGTCGAGTCTCTGTGCCCCGGCGATCCGTACGGCCTCGTGTGCGACATCCACATCTCACCCAAGGCGTGCCCGTGCGGCGCACGCATGACCGTCATCAATTGCACTCCCCTCTGTCAGGACATGCAGACGTGCGCGGCGGTGGAGCGACTCCGATGAGATCCGACGCCGGTGCGAGGACTCGCTCCACCACCTCAAATCGAATCCCACGGTCAGATGCTATTCAGGTTGAAGCAACCAAACGTAGTTTTCTCCAACACTCCAAAGGAGCGCGGGCGCGAGGGCAAGCGCGGTGGAGGCTGTGGGCACGCGCGAGATCGCTACCCTCGTCGGACACGACGCGTGTCCACAGGATCCACGGCGCCGCCGAGCGCTCTGCACCGCAGCCCTTGACCGCGATCCCCGATGCGACGACAGGCGGCGATACTTCAGTCACACCTCGCTCATGCGTTGCCTGCTCCGCTCGCGCACGTTCGGAACGACGCACTGTCATGCGGCAGAAGTTATTTTTATTAATCGCACACACCGCCAACTAGCTGCGTGACGACCGTCGCGTCATATATGCACCACGGCGGGGTTCCTCGCGATCAGCGAAGCGCTCGCGAAGGCGGCTGCGCTGCCGGGCTTTCGCATCGTGCACGCGTCACTGCAGCACAACCACGTGCACCTCATCATCGAGGCTGCGAACAAGGCCGCGCTCGTGAGCGGGATGCGCAGCTTCGCGATCTGCCTCGCGCGGCGCATCAACGCGCGATACGGGCGCACCGGGAAGGTCTTCGCGTACCGCTATCACGCGACGGCACTCACCACGCCCCGCCAGGTCCGCAACACGCTCTCGTACGTGCTCAACAACTGGCGCCGGCATCAGGAGGACCTCCGAGGACCGCGCCAGCGCGCCGCGATCCTCGATCCCTACTCCACCGCGGTGACCTTCACGGGCTGGGCGGACTACACGATGACCCAGCTGCCCGCGAGCTACGTGCCGTGGCCAGCTGCATCGCCGGAGACCTGGCTGCTGCGCGAGGGCTGGCGTCGCAGCCGCAAGCCGATCCGGACGCACGAGCGTCCCGGTCGACTCGCCAGCTGACGAGGCCGCCGCGACGCTGCGCGCCGCGGCGAGCTACGCGCTAGCGGTGATCGCGAACGACGGGGCCGCGGTTACCGCGGTTCTCCCACGTACCGCGGCGATACGTCCGGCGTCCGCCTTCGTTCGTCCAGCGGCCGCGCACGTAGACGCCGTCGTTGCGATCGGCTTCCCACGCACCGCTGA
>JBKJUF010000474.1:0-3569 GCA_046590445.1 Kofleriaceae bacterium | reverse complement strand
GGCGCCGCGCGGATGGCCGCGCTCCTGGAGCCAGTCGGCGTAGGCGAGCGCAGTCGCCGGATCGAGCGGTCGCTGGGCGAGGAGCGCCGCTTCGAGCCCGGGATGGCGCGGCTCGTCGTCGGATGGCGCGACGAAGACACGGTGCCAGCCCTCCACGAGCGTCGTGTGGTGCTTTTGCGCGACGTAGCGCTCGATGTCATCACTCGCCCAGATCGAATGCGACGACTCGCCGGTCGAGCGCGCAGCGGTGGCGCGCCACTGGGTCGTGACGAGCTTCAGGCGGCCGGGAAACGCCCGGTGCGGCTCGGTCGTGATGTCGCGCAACCACCGCGTCCCGTGCTGATCGGTTCGCTCGAAGCGTGTCACGCCTTCCAGGCTACGCGAACGCACGGACGCCCGATCCCGAAGTGAAGCGCAGCCATGACTCGAGGCTCACGACGTGCCTGAGACGATCAACGATAGACAATCAGCAGCGAGCCCATCAGCGGGACGAGCGAGCCGCTGACGTTGTTGGTCAGCGCGCTTGCGCCGTCATCGGAGACGGTCGGCGTGCCGGTGTAGTAGCGATAGCCACTCTCGAGCATCAGCGAGGCGCCGATCTTGTCGCCGCGCGAGATGTCCCAGCGCAGGCCGCCGAGGAGGACGACGCCGTAGCCGTTCGTGATGTACGAGTAGCCGCCTCCGATGTACGGCGCGAACCGTGACTTGCCCAGCGTGAAGCGCAGCAGCAGGTCGACCGCGGTGAGCTCCGCGATGCGGCCGACACGGACCGAGGCGTCGTACTGCACGACCCGGACGCCGGCCTCGACCAGGTAGAGCGCACCTGAGCCCTGGGCATCCGCGCCACCGCCGCCACCGAGCAGGTAGCCGACCGGGATCACGCGGCCCGGGGCGAGGTGACCGAGCGCGCGCGTCGGTCGCGCCTCGATGACGGTCTCCTCGTTCGGCACCACGACGGCCGTCGTCTGGTACGGCGCGTAGCCGAAGGCGGTGACCGCGACGGTGTACGTACCAGGCGCGAGCGGCACCTCGAGCGGCATCGTGCCGGCGCCCATGCCGTCGATCGTGACCATCGCGCCGATCGGCTCGCCGGTGACGCGCACGCTGCCCGAGGGCGTGCCGGCCGCCGGACGTGGCACGTCGACGCGTGGCGGACGGCCGTGCGGTTGCGGGGCGGTCGACGGACCGGCGCCGGGCAAATGGAACTGCACGACCGCGGGCTCGCCGAACTCGATCGTGACCTCCTTCCAGTCGCGCGCGCGGCCCTTTTCGACGGCGATCCGGTACATCCCGCCCTTGAGCTGGCCGGTGTACGGCGTGCTGCCCGACGGGATTCCGTTGATCACGACGCGCGCGCCATCCGGGTTCGAGCCCACGATCACCTGCGCGGGCCGGTTGCGCAGCTCGATCAGGATCCGGTGGACCTTCTCGCGATCGGCCTCGGTCGTCGACGACGTATCGAGGTAGCGCTCGTACCAGTTCGCGGCCTCGCGAAGCTTGCCGAGTCGCTCGTAGTCGGTGGCGATGTTGAACATCGCGAACGGGTGGGGCACGAGATCGTTCGCGATCATGTAGTGCTCGATCGCCTCCTGCCACGCGCGCCTGCGATCCGCGGCCTGGCCGGCGGCGAACGCCTTGCGCGCGTCCTCGCGATCGTCGGCGCGTGCGGGAGACCCGAATAGCCCGAGCAGGACGAGCGCGGCGAGGACCAGAGCGCGCATCAATACGGGTTCGGCTTGGTGCCGGCGGCCGGCGTCTTGACCGGCTTGATGTCGGTCTTGGTGTCCGGCTTGGTGTCCGGCTTGGTGTCCGGCTTGCTGTCGTCGGCCTTCGGCTTCACGCCGGGCTCCGGGAACGGATCGACGACCTTCGGGTCCCGCTTGCCGGGCGCTGGCGTCTTGATCGGCGCGACCGCAGACGTCGTCCGGATCGCCGGCTTCGGACGCGAGCCGCGCTGAGCCACGGTCTTCTGGAGCTGCAACACGACCGACGAGCGCTCGCGCATGCGGACGTCTTCTTCGCTCTCGATGGTATCGAAGCCATCGAGCGTCACCTTCACCTGGTAGCGCCGCGCCGACAGCGTGATCTCGATCGGCGTCACGCCGACGGAATTACCATCGATCGTGACCGCTGCGCCGGTCGGCACCGATTTGACCTGGAGGATGCCGACGGACGGGGTGGCATCCACACTGGTCCCCACGGTCCCGGCACTCGCGGGGGGCGTCGTCGACGGGACGGCTGCAGACGCCGCGATCGCGGTCTGCGCAGCCGCCGGTGCCGGCGAGGCGGTTGCGGCCGGCCTGTCCTGCTGGCTCATCATCAGCACGACGCCGGTGATCGCGGCCGCGGCGACGAGGCCGACACCCGCGATGTACACCGGCCAGCGGCGGCGCACGCGCTTCTCGGTCGGCAGCGCGACCGCGACGCCGCTGCTGCCATCGAGGGTGCCCGCGAGCTCGAGCATCGACGGCGTCTTGTCGCCCGGCAGCATCGCGGCGAACTGCTCCGCGCTCTGCACGCGATCCTTGGGCTCCTTCTCGAGCGCCATGTGCACCGCCCGCACGAGTGCGCCGGGAAGCCCGGGGCGGACGTCGCTGAGCAGCGGCGGGTCCGCGGTCAGCAGCTTCGCGACGAGCACGGCGTACGTCGCGCCCTCGAACGGCGGGCGGCCGGAGAGCATCTCGTAGAGGATCACGCCGCACGCGTAGAGATCGGCATAGCGCTCGACCACGTGCCCCATCGCCTGCTCGGGCGCCATGTAGAGCGGCGTGCCCATCACGACACCTGTTGTCGTCAGCTTCGTGAATGCGACCTGCTCGTCGAGATCGAGCACCTTCGAGATCCCGAAGTCGAGGAGCTTGACGAAGTCGTGGTGATCGTCCTGGTTGACGATGAAGATGTTGTCGGGCTTGAGATCGCGATGAACGATGCCCTTCGCGTGGGCCGCACCGACCGCCCGGAGCACCTGCCGCATGATGTGGACGGCGCGCCACGGCGGCAGCGGCCCGGCCGTCTCGATCACGTGCGACAGCGGCGACCCTGTCAGCAGCTCCATGACGACGAACGACCGCCCGTCGGGCGCGGTGCCGATGTCGCTCACGTCGATGATGTGCGGGTTGCCGATCCGGCTCGCGGCGAGCGCCTCGCGCTGGAACCGCGCGATCGCCTCGGTATCGTCCGCATACTTCTCGAGCATCAGCTTGATCGCGACGCGCTTGCCGAGCGTGACGTGCTCGGCCTCGTACACGATCCCCATGCCACCGCGACCGATCTGGCGCACCACGCGATACTTGTCCGCGAGCACGATGCCCACGAGCGAAGTGTCCGGTGACGCGGAGGCTTGCACCCGGCCCTAATCTAATCGATCGACCACCGAATCACAGGAACTTCTCGACGCTTGAAAGCAGTGCGAGCGGGCTCACAAATCAAGACATGCCGGGCACTTGCCGGGCTTGGGATCGCCTGGCCGGTCCTATCGACCGGCGCGGTCAGCGGCGCGGTCGGCGCGTCGGTGCCCGTGACGCCTTGCGGGCAACCCGCCTTGCGGTCGCGAGCGACGCTCGCGCCGG
>JBKJUF010000437.1:0-17394 GCA_046590445.1 Kofleriaceae bacterium | reverse complement strand
TCGGCATCGTCGACGACGACGGCGAGCTGATACGTGATGACGCCGTCGCGGCGAACGACGACGGGATCGCCGAGCTCGCGCGCGGGGGTCTGCGAGAGGTCGACGCCGAGCTCGTCGACGAGTGCCACATGAACGTCATCGAGCCGGGCACGGATCGCGGCGCCGGCGGCGAGCGCGCCACGCCAGCCGTCTGCGGGGAGCCGGCGAGCCCGACAGGTGTTCTCGTAGGCCCAGCCACCGTCGGGGGCCCGCCTACCGCCGGCGCGGCTCGCACGGCTGCAGGTGCACGGATACAGCCGGTTCATCACGGCGAGTCGATCGAGCGCAACCTCGTGCGCGGCGCGCCGTCCGCTCTGGACCACGACATCGTCCCAGTCGAGGCCGAGCCACACGCACGCATCGCGCAGCTGCTGGCCCCACGCATCCTTGACGCGCGTCGTGTCGAGGTCCTCGAGCCGCAGGAGGGCCCGACCACGGCGGGCGCGAGCGTCGAGCCAGACCAGCAGCGCGGAGAGCAGCGTGCCCGGGTGCGCCTCACCCGTCGTCGACGGCGCGAACCTCGAGATCACGACGTCGTGCGTATCACGTGCCGGGACGGCGAGCAGCGAGCGTGCGAGTCGAGGCGCTGCTCACCGGGCGGCGAGCCTGTTCGGCCCAGTACGGCTTGTAGCGGTTGTTACCGTCGAGGAACGTCCAGGCGGTGTCGTGCATCGTCGGGCGGCTGTCCATGTGGATGAACTGCTCGCTCGGATACCAGCCGATCCCGACCTCGCTGTAGTTGCGCCACAGGTAGTCGCGGATCTCGCGGAGCGCGACGCCACGGATCCGGAAGTCGATCGCACGCGCGTCACGGTGTGGCGAGGTCCGCGACTCGCCGCGCTGCACGCGATAGACGGACACGAACTCGATGGTCTTGCCGTCGTAGCGGTCGGCAATGTCGGCGAGCATCGCGAGCGTGCGCTGCTTGATCGGATAGCTGCGGTTGGTGACCCGGCAGCGGAACAGCTTGGTGACCGCCTTCTTGGTGACCGGATCGGTCGAGCCGTCGCGACGCAACAGGACGGTCGCGTCGACGCGGAGGTTCTCGTCGTAGAGCGTGACCTCGACAGGCGTCGCGGCCTTCGCCTCGAGAAGAAGCGCGACGACTTCTGATGGAACCGGAACGGGGCTCGCGGCCGCCATCCACCCGGCCATCAACGTCGTCGCGAGCTTGACCTCGAGAATCCCGGGAACCATGCAGCCTCGCCGCGGCGGGAGCGCCGAACGAACATGAGGCTCGCGTGAGTTCCGGAGCAGATCAATCAAAATGATCTCCACGGATTCTGTGGGGTTGAGTGCCCATTCGTTGGCGCGAGTGTTGCTGTTGTGCCGCGAGCCCCCGGGTTACGTTGCCCTACACATGCGCTTCACCGAGGAACACCAGCAGATCCGTCGGACCGTCCGCGAATTCGTCGAGAAGGAGATCAATCCGCATATCGACGACTGGGAACGCGACGGCGTGATGCCGCTCCACGAGCTGTTCAAGAAGGCGGGCCGGCTCGGCATGCTCGGCATCAACAAGCCCGAGGCGTCGGGTGGCATGGGCCTCGATTACTCGTATCAGATGTGCGCGACCGAGGAGCTCGGCACCTGCCGCGGTGGCTCGTTCCCGATGGCGATGGGCGTGCAGACCGACATGGCCACGCCCGCGCTCGCGCGCTGGGGCACCGACGAGCTGCGCAAGGAATTTCTCGCCCCCGCGATCGCCGGCGAGGTCGTCACCTCGATCGCGGTCAGCGAGGTCTCGGGCGGCTCGGATGTCGCCGCGCTCAAGACGACCGCCAAGAAGGACGGCAGCGACTACGTCATCGACGGCTCCAAGATGTGGATCACGAACGCGTCGCAGTCCGACTGGATGTGCACGCTCGTCAACACCGGTGACGGTCCGGTACACGCGAACAAGACGCTCGTGATCATCCCGACCCGGACCAAGGGCGTCGAGGTCGGGCCCAAGATCGACAAGCTCGGCATGCGCGCCTCGGATACCTGCCCCGTGTACTTCGAGAACGTGCGCGTACCGCAGCGGCACCGCATCGGCGAGGAGGGCATGGGCTTCATGATGCAGATGGTGCAGTTCCAGGAGGAACGGCTGTGCGGCGCGATCGGCTCGGTGCGCGGCATGGATCGCCTGATCGAGGCGACGATCGAGTTCTGCAAGGAGCGCCACACGTTCGGCCAGCCGCTGATCGCGAACCAGGCGATCCACTTCCGCATGGCCGAGCTCAAGACCGAGGTCGAAGCGCTGCGCTCGCTGTGCTATCGCGCCGTCGAGGACTACGTCGGTGGTAGCGACGTCACGATGATGGCGTCGATGGCGAAGCTCAAGGCCGGACGGCTCGCGCGCGAGGTCTCCGATTCATGCCTGCAGTACTGGGGCGGCATGGGGTTCACCTGGGACAACCCGGCCGCGCGCGCGTATCGCGATACCCGGCTACTCTCGATCGGCGGCGGTGCCGACGAGATCATGCTGGGCATCATTGCCAAGCTCATGGGCATCCTTCCTGGCAAGAAGAAGAAAGCGTAGGCGCGAGGCTGTCGCTGTTGATCCGGCCGCGTTACAGATCGCTGGTGCGCTGTTGTCTCGTGCTCGCGATCTGTCTGGCGAGCACGAGCGCACGCGCCGAGCGCACGCCCGACCCGTCGCCGTGGATCGACCTCAGCCCGGAGGCCCTGCCGTCGGGCGAGATCACGACGTCCCAGCCGATCGTCGGGTTTCGCGTCCGCGGCAAGTCCAAGCTGACGCAGCGCACGCTCGGTTACCTCGCGCACCGCCAGTTAGGTCAGCGCGTCAGCTCGCAGGACATCCCGAAGATCGTCGCCGCGCTGATCTCGAGCGAGCTGTTCGAGTCGGTCTCGGTGACGCTCGAGGAGGCCCCCGGTGGCGTGCTCGTGGTCGCGACGCTCGACGACAAGCAATCGTGGTTCGTCGCGCCGACGTTCTCGTGGATCGCCGGCAAGCGCGCGATCGGCGCCGGCTTCATCGAGACCAACCTCGCCGGCTACAACCAGAAGCTCCTGCTCTACGGCCAGCTCGGCGATCGCGAGTCGCTGTTCTTCGGCACGTACCTCGATCCCTCGGTCGCGGGATCGCCGCTCACCTATCGCTTCGATCTCTACGCGTACCGGCGGGGCAGCAACGAGTACGCGAACCCGGTCGACGATCCGACGAACGACGAGATCCTGCGGACGAGCGTCTCGAACTACCTCGGCGGCGGGCTGCTCGTCGGCTGGACGTTCCGGTGGTGGCTCGTCGCCGACGTCCGGCTGCGAGGTGCCTACGTCTTCTACACCGACTCCGAGGCACCCGATGGCACCCCGCTCCCCCCGCCGCAGCAGGACGGTTACGACATCTCGACGCAGACCCGGCTCACGCTCGATGCGCGCAAGTACCACTTCGGCGTCCGCTGGGGCCCGTACCTCCAGCTGCAGACCGACGCCACGCTGCCCGGCATCGGCGACTACGGTTATCAGTGGTTCCTGTTCCGCGCGTACTACAGCTGGCGACTGTTCGAGGAGCACCAGCTCGAGGTCCGCACGAACTTCGGCATGGGGCGCCATTTGCCATTCCAGAACGAGTCGACGCTCGGCGCCGCGGTCGACCTGCGCGGCTACGAGGCCGACAGGTTTCGCGGCGACGTCCGCGCGATGTTCCGCTTCGAATACTCGGTGCCGATCACCAAGTGGCGGCTGTTCGCGTTCCGCGCGATCGGGTTCTGGGATACCGGCTTCATCGGGTTCTACTACCCGCGCGCCGGCGGCGACCGCCTCTACTTCCCCGAGATGGCACGTGGCACGCACTGGTGGCGCAACGATGTCGGCGCCGGCTTCCGCGTCTACGTGAAGGCGGTCGTGTTGCCGCTGCTCGGCCTCGATATCGCGTACGGCATCGAGGCGCGCGCGCCTCAGCTCTACTTCCAGATCGGACTCGTCGACTTCTGATCCGGCCGCTACTCGGGCACGACGCCGTTGATCGGGACCCAGATGGTCTCGCCCGAGCTGCCGACCTCGAGCTCGTAGTAACCGGAGAGGAGCTGGCGCACGGTCGCCGACTGCATGAGCCCGTTCGGGCCAGGTACGAGTACGCGACCGCCGGGCGCGACCTTTGTCGGAATCTCGCCAACCGCCGAGCCCGCGCCGATCGACGACATCCCGATCCCCATGATCGAGCCGCGCGCTTCTTCAGAGACCTGCTCCTTCTGAGCGGGTGCCTGCGCCTGAATCGAGCCCGGCACCGGCGTCGTGATCCGCACCGACCCGGGCACCGGCGTCTGCAACCGCACCGAGCCCGGCACCGGCGTCGGAACGCCAGGCTGCGTGATCTCCTCGGGCGACTCTGGAACCTCGATCTCCGGCGCCTTCGCGCGCACGCGGATCTCGCCCGATGCGGATGCGAGCGGATCGCTCGTGACCGGGCTTGGCTTGCGCGCGCCACTGCCGATCTCGCCACTGACCACACCTTGCGCACCATCCTGCGCGCGCATGCTCGGATCGCTCGCAGAGGGCGACGCATCGATCGGCGGGATGCTCGGCGCGCGTTTGAGCGGCGGAATCGGCACGTCGGGAGCCGGCGGCCGGCCGCGCACGGTCTCGAGCAGCGGGATGTTGTCGCGCGGCGTGCGCATCGGCGGCACGTCGGTCTTCGCGTGCGCGCGGTTGCCGTTGGGGACGGGTGGCGGCACGACCTTCACGCGCGGTACGCCGCCGGACCAGTCGATGTTCTGCGACGGGAGCTGGACCTGCGGCGTGCTGCCGTCGTCCGCGCCGATCGTCAGGTGCCCCATGCGGGTGAGCTCGATGCCGAACACCGCCCCGGCCGTCGGGTTATAGGCCACGAGCTCCTCGACGATACTCCCCATCATGCCGGCGTCGGTCACCGCCATCGCAGTGCCCGCCATGATCACCCGGCGGGTCAAGAGCCGCGCCAGCATTCGCTCCACGCTGCGCGAGACCGACCGCAGGACACCGTCGTTGACCGCGTCGAAAGGCAGCCCGACGAACTGCGCGATCAGGAGCCCGGGGTCGCCGCAGCGCACCTGGATCGAGCCGGTCGCGCGGATCCGGACCGGCTGACCGGTGGTCGGGATCAGGAAGCTCGTCGACATGTCAAACGACGCCTCGACCCCCGAGGTCAGCACGAAGAACGCCGCGACCGGTCGCATCGGATCGGGCGAGCGCCAGCGATGGCGGCCAGGCCCGAGCCGGTCGCCGACGATGAACGCCGGACACATGACCACCTGTTCGTCTTCCGAACACGTCACCTCGCACTCCGGGCCGATGGGAAGCGGCCAGGCGTACACGAGATGGTCGGACGCGACAGCGTCGCGCGCGATGACCGTCATCGAAACGATACTAACCGATCGCGGATGCCGCTGGTGCGCGCCGGCATGCCAGGTTTCAGTCGGTCTCGGGCTCGGCGTCGAGGTCGCCGAGGGCCACCGGATGGATGCGGACACGCCGGACGCGCCGCGGCGACGCCTCGACGACCTCCAAAACGGTGCCGTTGTCGGTGGTCAGCTTCTCCCCGGCCTGCGGAATCGCCTGGGCGAGCGACATGCAGAGACCGGCGATCGTCGTGCGATCTTTGCCGACCGGGAGGTCGAGGTGGAGGTCACGATTGACCTTGCGGACCGACGCCCAGCCCTGGACGAGGATCGTCCCGACCGGCTCGCGGGTGAAGAACACCTCCGGGACGTCATCCTCGCTCATGATGTCGCCGACCAGCTCCTCGATCAGGTCCTCGGTCGTGACCAGGCCGGATAACCCACCCTGGTCATCGAGCACGACGGCCATCTGGGTACGACGGCGCTGCATCTCGCGCAGCAGGTCGAGCGCCTTGGTTCCCTCGGCCACCTTGTGCGGCGGCCGCAGGATGTCCTCGAGGACGAGCAGGCCCTTCTCCCAGGTCAGCGCGAGGACGTCGCGCGCCACCACGTAACCGACGATGTTGTCGATCGAGCCGTCGTACACCGGCATCCGGCTGTGGCCCTCCTCGAGGATCACCCGCTGGATCTCTTCGGCCGGCGCGCCGCGGCGCAACGCGACGACCCGCGTCCGCGGCACCATGACCTCGGCGACCGTGACCTCGCCGAAGCCGAGCGCACGCGACGCGATCTCGCTCGCGCGCGGGTCGACCGAGCCGGTCTTCGCGGCTTCCTCGACGAGCTGCTGGAGCTCGTCCCGCGAGAGCCGGGTCTCGGTGAACGTCGTCTTGTCGCCGAAGAACCGCAGCACGAGGTTCGAGCAGACGGTGAGCAGCCAGATGATCGGCCGGAACAGCATCGAGATCAGCAGCAGCGGCCGCGCGGTGAGGAACGAGTAGCGATCCGAGTAGCGCAGCGCGAGCGACTTCGGGACGAGCTCGCCGATCACGAGCTCGGCGAACACGATCATGATCACGACGATCACCATCGAGGTGCCGTGGCCGAGGCCGACCTTCGCGAGCTCGTCGGCGAGCATCGGCTCGAGGCTCGCGCCACCGAGCACCGAGGCAGCGGTGCCGAACGTGGTGATGCAGACCTGGACCGTCGCGAGGAAGCGCTCGGGATGATCGCGCAGGCTCTTGATCGCGAGCGCCCGCTTGTCGCGCCGGCGGATGAACTCGCGCAGCCGCGTCTTGCGGACCGACAGCACCGCGATCTCGGATCCTGCGAAGATCCCGTTCCCGATCAGGAACGCCACGACGATCAGGATGTCGGTCGCCATTCGCCCGGCGCGCAGCATACCGGATATGCTCCGACCCGTGTCGTCGCGGGCCGGACGCGGAGGTCAACGCGGAGACCGGTCACCACGGCCCAAACAGAGCCCGTACATCACGCTCGACGGGGCGAAGAAGCTGCGCGCCGAGCTCGACGAGCTGTGGACGAAAGAGCGGCCGCGCGTGACCCAGGAGGTCGCCGATGCCGCCGCGCAAGGCGATCGCAGCGAGAACGCCGAGTACATCTACGGCAAGCGCCGGCTGCGCGAGATCGATCGGCGGGTCCGCTTCCTGTCGAAGCGGCTCGACGAGGTCAAGGTGGTGCTCGAGCCACCGACCGATCCGGCACGGGTGTTTTTCAGCGCGTATGTCACGGTCGAAGATGACGATGGCAAGGACCACACGTACCGGATCGTAGGCGCCGACGAATCCGACATGGTCAAGGGTTTCATCAGCATCGATTCGCCGGTCGCGCGCGCCCTGATCGGCAAGCGCGTCGACGACGAGGTCACGATCAAGGTGCCCAAGGGCGAGGTCGTGTACACGATCAAGGCCGTGGAGTACCGATGAAGCGCGGCTCTGCCGCTCGGCTGCCGGTGCCCAAGGTCGTCAAGGACCCGCCATCGCGCGCGATCTCGGTCGCGCTACCGAAGGCGCTGCGCGTCTACGCGCGCTCCGACATGCGATGGCGGCAGGGGTGCGACGTCACCGTCCTGCGTGACGGCGCGCAGACATACCCCGCCATGCTCGAGGCAATGGCCGCGGCGAAGCGGTCGATCTGCTTCGAGACGTACATCATCGCCGCCGACCAGACCGGCGATCGCTTCAAAGCCGTCCTGATCGAGCGCGCGCACGCCGGCGTCGCGGTGTGGCTGATCTACGATGCGGTCGGCTCGTTCGGGCTGCCGGGTGGCTGGGTCGAGGATCTGCGCGCGGCGGGCTGTCAGGTCATCGACTTCAACCCGATCGCGCCGTGGCGGCGGCGGTTCCGGCTCTCGCACCGCGATCACCGCAAGATCGTCGTCGTCGACGACGAGGTCGCGTTCACCGGCGGGCTCAACATCTCGAACGACTACGCGCCCGTCGAGGAAGGCGGCGTCGGCTGGCACGACATGCACTGCCAGGTCGTCGGATCGATCGTCATCGATCTGTCGCGGATGTTCCGGCGCACCTGGCTGCGCACCGGCGGCGCCTACTACCCGCCACCCCGCCTGCCGACCAGCAGCGCCGGCCCCGGCTCGAGCTACGTGCGGCTGATCGACAACACGCGCCGCCGCTCGCGGTCGTCCACTCGCCGCGCGTACCTGCACGTGCTGCGCGCGGCGCGCGAGACCGTGTGGATCGCGAACGCGTACTTCCTGCCGGATCGCGGGCTGCGCCGGGCGATCACGCGGGCGGCGCGCCGCGGCGTCGACGTTCGCATCATGGTCCCCGGCCACTCCGACGTCCGCGTGATCGAGTTCGCCGGGCTCTACGTGTTGCGCGGCCTCGCGAAGCACGGCGTCAAGGTCCTGCGCTGGCGCGGGCCAATGATGCATGCCAAGACCGCGGTCGTCGACGCGACGTGGTCGACGATCGGTAGCTACAACTTCGACTCGATGAGCCGGTTCAACAACCTCGAATCGACCGTCGAGATCCTCGATCGGAGCGTCGCCGGCACGCTCGTCACCAACCTCGAGCAAGACTTCGCGAACTGCGACGTGTACGACGCCGACTCGTGGCGTGCCCTACCGTGGTGGATGAAGGCGATCGCCTGGTTGTGCTACCGGATGCGCCGGTTCTTGTAGCTCATGGGCATGATCGCGTGACGATGGCCAGCGTCCGGTTGCGGCCGACGATCAGCGTGCTGCCGTCGGCGGTGAGATCGGGATCGTCGGCCTGGTCGAAGATCAGCTGCCCGGTCGCTGAAAATGGCGCGACCGTCGAGGACCGTGCGCGGCGCTCCACCGACCCCGTCGCGGTGTTGAAGAAGATCTCGAGGCCATCGGAGGAGATTGACGGCCAATTCGTGCCCTCCGCGATCAGCGTCGCCGCCCCGAACGGCGACGTGAAGTCCGGTCGCGAAGCGGCCATGGTGTTGTTGCCGTCCGCCACGAAGTAGAGCGTCTTGCCATCGAACGAGATGTCGAGGGTCTGGCTCCCGAGAGCTCCGAGGCCGAGCAGGTTGCGCGGGGCCGCGAACGGCTCGTTCAGCGTCGGCCTCGTCATCTCCCAGGCCTCCGGAGAGCCAGCGCGATCCGAGGAGAACACGAGCCGCAATCCATCGCCGGTGAGCGACGGCGCGGTGTCATGGTCAGGTCCGCCGAACACCAGCTCGCGCGGGCCGAACGATGCCGCCTGATCGGGGCGCGTCGCGCGGTACAGATCGGCGTTTCCGGAGACGAGCTGGATCCACCAGACCTCGAGGCGATCATGACGAAGCTGCGGTTCGAACTCGGAGTCGGAGCTGACATCGTCTCCGAACTCGGCGAGCGGCTGCGGCGCCGAGAACACGCCGTCCGAGCATCCCGGCCCGTCGATCGGCGCGGCGTCGAACCGGGTCACGGTCGGATCGAGCCCGAAAGTCGAGTTGCAGCCGCTCGCGAACAGCAGCACCCACGCGTGGCGCATGTTCATGGACACTCGCGGGTGAGCAGCGTCAGGCCACCGAGGTCCGAGATCACCAGCGTGCGGCTATCGGGCGAGACGTCGGGATCGCCACCGCGATCGACGACGACGGTCTCGTCGGGCCCGAACGGCTCGGATACGGCAGGACGGAGTCGCCGGTAGATCGGACCTCCGGGCGACGTCGCCTTGCCATAGAACAGCTCGAGCTGGTCGGGAGACACCGACGGCCGCGCGATGTTCGTCATCAGCATCCGGGCGTCCACGAACGGCTCGTCGACGGTCGCCCGACTTGCAGTCCACAAGTCCCCGGCGAAGTTCCCGTAGTAGACCGTGAGCCCGTCGAACGAGAGATCGATGTAGGCGACCGAGATGCTGCCGAGCCCGGAGATCAGCGCGGGCGCGCCGAATGCGCCGTCCGGAGTCTCGCGGACGGCCTCGAGCACGACATCGGTCGGGACACGTGACACGAACATGATGCGGCGGCCGTCAGTGGCGAGCGAGGGATCGGTGACCGAGCGCCCCGGCGCGAGCTCGACCTTGGTGGCGAGTGGAAAGTCGGAATCGAGGGGCGCACGCAGCGAGCGGTAGGCGCGGAAGGCCTGGGTGACTGGCTCGCGCGCGACCATCCAGAGCTCGCGGCCGTCGGCACCGAGCTGACCATCGAACTCCGGTTCGTTCTCGACGAGTGGTGGCAGCGACACCGGCGATCCGAAGAGCTTGCCCGAGCAGCCGATCGGCGGCGGTGGACCATCGGGCGGCACCGTCTCGTTCAGCCCGAAGATCGGGTTGCAGGCCGCGGCCGCGAGCAACATCCCCATCCGCAGCATTGTCTCGAGTGTACGCCAGCGCCAACCGCGCGTGCGTGGTGACGCGAGCGAGCGATTGCGCCACACCGCCGCGATGCAAGCCCCGGCGGTTGCGCGGCATGCCGTTCGCAGACGACGATGCACCAACCATGTCTCTGGCGCAGAAGGCAGCGCGCGGCGCGCTGTGGACGGTCGTCTCGAGCATGGGCGGGCGCGCGATCGGCGTGATCGGCACGCTGGTGATGACGCGGTTTCTACATCCGGAACAGATCGGCGAGGTCGCCGACGCGACCGTGCTCGCGATGACGGCGAACTGGATCACGATCTGGGGCTTCGGCCAGTACGCGGTCGTCAAGGGTCGCGGTCCCGATGCGCTCGAGGTGACGTGGCACGCGACGGTCGCGTACGCCGTGCTCGGCGCGTTCTCGCTCGGGCTGATGGCGATGTTCGGCGGGCTGATCACGCCGTACCTCGATGCGCCGGATGCCGCCGCGTACGTGCCCGGCATGGCCCTCGCGCTCTACATCCGGCGGCTCGCCGCGATGCCGGAGCGCGTGCTGACCCGACAGATGAAGTTCCGAGCGTCGGGCATGGCGCTCGCGCTCGGCGAGCTGGTCTACACGATCGTCGCGCTCTCGCTCGCGGCCTACGGCCTCGGCGGGATGTCGATCGTGATCGCGAACATCGTGCAGTCGCTCGCGGTGCTCGTGATCCTCGTGCGCGCCGCCGGGATCCGCAGCTGGGCGACGCCGTCGCGGCTCCGCATGGAGCGGATCAAGGACATGCTGAGGTACGGGCTCCCGCTCGGCGTGCAGGGCATCGCGAGCCAGGCCGCGCGCTACTGGGATCGCCTCGCGATCTCGTACTTCTTCGGCCCCGCCGCGACCGGCGCGTACAACATGGCCTACAACCTCGCCGACGTCCCGGCGATCCAGGTCGGCGAGCAGATCGCGCTCGTGCTGATGCCGTCGATGGCGGAGCTGCCGTCGGAGCGCCGGCCGCGTGCGCTCGAGCGATCGTCGGCGCTGCTCTCGCTGATCATCTTCCCGCTCGCGGTCGGCCTCGGGCTCGTCGCCGATCCGCTGATCGCGTTGCTGCTGCCCTCGAACGAATGGCAGGCGGTCGCGCCGCTGCTGACCGTGCTCGCATGCCTCTCGGTGTTCAGGCCAGTGACCTGGGTGCTTTCGGCATACATGGAGGCCGAATCGAAGACGAATCGGCTCATGCTGCTCGAGATCGCGAAGGTCGCGATCCTGCTCGGCGGCATGGCCGTGCTGCAGCCCCATGGCTTGATCTGGACCGCCGGTGCCGTCGGCATCGCGTTCGGATTCACCGCGATCGCCGGCGTCGCGATGATCATGCGCGAGGGTCCGTCGCCGGCGCGGCTGATGATCGGCTTCTTCCAGCCGGCCGCCGCGTGTGGCGTCATGGGCGCGGTCGTCTGGCTCGCCCACCGCGGCCTGACGCTGGCCGGCATCGACCATCCCGCGATCCTGCTCGTCGCGATGATCGTGACCGGCGGGATCGCCTACGTGCTGTCCGCGCTCGTGATCGCACGCGAGGCCACCAAGGATCTGCTCCAGCTCCTGAAGAAGGCGCTCAAGAAGGGCTGAGCCGTCTCGCTGCAGGCCGCTCCGTTTCGGAGCACCCGTCGTACCCGAATGAAGCGTGAGGTGCGAGCTTGGTTCGCAAGTGGGTGCAACTCCTCGTACCCCAGGCTGGCATCGCGGGTGCTCTACCTCCTGTCGCAACGACCAGGAGGTCCACGATGCACAACCACGATCTGACGGTTCGGTTTCTCGGTGTCCGCGGCTCGATCGCCACCCCTGGCGCGGACAAGGGGTCCGCGGGCGGCAACACCGCGTGTCTCGAGGTCTGTGCCGGCGATACCCGCATCATCCTCGATGCCGGTACCGGACTGCGGATCCTCGGCGACGAGCGGATGGCAACCGGCCCGCGCCACTCGACGATCCTGCTCTCGCACCTGCACTGGGACCACGTCTGCGGCCTGCCGTTCTTCACGCCGATCTACGTCCCGGGTCATCGCGTCGAGATCGCGAGCGGTCCGAATGGCGTGATGCCACTCGAGGACGCGATCAAGAACCTCTTCAAGGCACCGTTCTTTCCCGTCGACTTCGCCGATCTCGCCGGTCAGGTGACGACGCGCGAGCTCAAGGGCAACGACAAGTTCACGATCGGCGACATCACGATCACGATGGCGAAGCTCAACCACCCCGATCCGGTCTACGGCTTCCGGCTCGAGCACGGCGGCCATTCGATCGTCTACGCGACCGATACCGAGCACTTCGCGTGCGTCGATCCGACCCTCAAGAAGCTCGCGGCCGGCGCCGACATCTTGATCTACGACGCGCAGTACACGCCCGACGAGTATCCCTCGAAGGTCGGGTGGGGCCACTCGACGTGGCAGGCCGGCGCCGAGCTCGCACGCGCGGCCGGTGTTCCGCAGCTCGTGTTGTTCCACCACGATCCGAATCGGACGGATGCGCAGCTCGCGGCGCTCGAGGCCGAGGCGGCGGCGAACCTGCCGGGCACGGTCGCGGCGCGCGAGGGCATGGTGCTGTGTGCACGCGACGCGGAGCGTGCCGCCGCGGCATGACGCTCGATGGTACCCAGACCTGTCCGCGCAACCGTGCGATGCTGGCCGCTCCGATGAGCGAGCACGAGCAGCGGTTCGAGCTCCTGACCGATCTCGGGGCGATGATCGCCGGTGAGGTCGAGCTCGACGACCTGCTCGCGACATTCGCGGACCGCGTCGCCCGCGCGCTCGGCGCGGATCGCGCGACACTGTGGTTGATCGACGGCGCGACGAACGAGATCCGCTCGCGGGTCGCGACGCTGCCCGAGCTCGCCGAGCTGCGGGTGCCGCCGGGCACCGGCGTCGTCGGTCACGTCGCGCGCACGGGTGAGCTCGTCAACATCCGCGACGCGCAGGGCGATTCGCGGTGGGCCGAGGAGATCGCGCAGAAGATCGGCTACCACGTGACGTCGATGCTGAGCGTGCCGGTCGTGCGGCGTGGCCAGATCCGCGGCGTCCTCCAGATCCTCAACAAGCTCGAGGGCGTGTTCACGCCACGCGACGACGAGTTCGCGCGCATGCTCGCCGAGCAGATCGGCCGCGCGCTCGACTACACGACGCTACGCGGCGACGACACCCAGCGCGGGCTGACACTGCGCGGCCGCTTCAACCACGTGATCGGGATGTCGCCGGCGATGGCGGCCGTGTACGAGATGATCGTGCGTGCGGCCCAGACCGACGCGACGGTGCTGCTGCACGGCGAGACTGGCACCGGCAAGGGCCTGCTCGCCCGCGCGATCCACGTCAACAGTAGCCATCGTGGTGGCGCGCGCGCCGACGCGCCGTTCGTCCACGTCGATTGCACGACGCTGCCCGATTCGCTCGTCGAGAGCGAGCTGTTCGGCCACGAGCGTGGCGCGTACACCGGCGCTGACAGCCGGGTGCTCGGCAAAGTCGAAGCCGCCGATGGCGGCACGCTGTTCCTCGACGAGATCGGCGAGCTGCCACTGGCGCTGCAGGGCAAGCTGCTGCGCTTCGTCCAGGAGCGCAAGTTCGAGCGCGTCGGTGGCCGCGAGACGCTCGCCGCAGATGTCCGGATCGTCGCGGCGACGAACCGCGATCTCGCCGCGATGGCGAACGCCGGCCAGTTCCGCAGCGATCTGTACTTCCGGCTGCGCGTCGTCGAGATCGTGATCCCGCCACTCCGCGAGCGCGGCGGCGAGGACATCGTCGACCTCGCGTCGCACTTCGTCGATCAGTTCGCGCGGCGCTATCGCAAGGGCACGCTGCGGCTCGCGGGCGCCGCGAAGCCGGCGCTGATGGCGTACGCGTGGCCAGGTAACGTGCGCGAGCTCGAGAACACGATCGAGCGCGCGGTCGTGCTGTGCGAGGGACCGACGATCTCGGTGCGCGACCTCGGGCTCGAGCGACGCACGACGGCCGTGATGGCGGCGGTGGTCCCGAGCGATTCGATGATCGGCATGCCTGCGTTCGGCAGCAGCACGGGGGTCGCCGCAGCGCCCGCCGCGCCCGACGGCGCGATCACGCTGCCGGACGATCTGCCACTCGAGGAGGCGGAGCGGCGCTACGCCGTCGCCGTGCTCGAGCGCTGTGACGGTAACCAGTCCGCCGCCGCCCGCGCGCTCGGGATCAGCCGCAACAAGCTCGCGCGCCTGCTGCGCCCGTAGCGCGACCGCTCAGCGGTCGAACCCGGTGCGGTCGAGCACGTCGAACTGGATCCGCTCGAGCTCTTGCAGCGTCTTGCCGGGCTCCCTGGGCGCGCCGCTCGGCGTCTGCTTCGAGATGGGCTGGTCGGCCTGGTCGCGATCGGCCGCATCGGCGGGCTTGCGGGGCACTGCCATGACGAGCGCCAGTCTAGGCGACGGCCGACGGCCGTGCGTCCACTCACGGCAATCTAACAACCAGTGATTTTCGTACCTTGTTGGTTCCTGCGTTAGCATCGGCGGTCAGTGGCGGCGCCGCGGCAGGATCGCATCGGTCGGTACGAGCTCTTGATCGAGCTTGGCCGCGGCGGCATGGCGGAGCTGTTCCTGGGCCGGCTACTCGGTGCCGGCGGCTTCGCGAAGCTCGTCGCGATCAAGCGCATCCTCCCGCACTTCGCGCAGGACAAGCAGTTCAAGGAGATGTTCCTCAACGAGGGCCGGATCGCCGCGCAGCTCTCGCACCCGAACGTCTGCCAGGTCTTCGAGCTCGCCGAGATCGACGACGAGCTCGTGCTCGCGATGGAGTATCTCGACGGCGTGACGTGGGACGTGCTGGTCGCGGCCTCCCCGCCCGGTGCCGACACGCTCCGGCTCGCGACCGGCGTGCTCGCGCAGGCCGCGGAAGGCCTGCACTACGCGCACACGCTGCGCGACGTCGAGGGCAACCCGACGCCGGTGGTCCACCGCGATGTCTCGCCGCAGAACCTGTTCGTCACCGTCGACGGCGTCTGCAAGGTGCTCGACTTCGGGGTCTCGAAGATGATGACCGATGGGCCGCGCACGAGGAGCGGCGTCATCAAGGGGAAGCTGCCGTACATGGCACCCGAGCAGATCCGCGGCGAGGCGATCGACGGCCGCGCTGACGTGTTCTCGCTCGGGGTCTGCGCGTGGGAGGCGCTGACCGGTGCGCGGCTGTTCGATCGCGAGACCGACTTCATGATCTGGAAGGCGATCACCGAGGAGGAGGTCCCGGCGATCGCGACGCGCTGGCCCGAGTGCCCGCCTGCGGTCGATGCGGTGATCCGGCGCGCGCTCGATCGCGATCGCGACCAGCGGCCTGCGACCGCACGCGACTTCGCGACCGCGCTGCGCGAAGCGGCGGGCACGATCGCCGCGGCCCCCGAGATCACCGACGCGGTACGGCTGCGTTGCGGCGAACAGCTCGCGGGGCGCGCGCGCGAGGTCGCGACCGCGGCGAGCGCCAGGCGTGGACCGCTCGACTTCGATGCCGCCGAGACGATCGAGCAGCGTGCCGTGCGCAAGACCGCGGCGAAGCCGCGCGAGGACTCGGTCACGCTCGACCTGACTCGCGAAGGCCGCGGCCGATCGAGCTCCGGCGAGGCCGCCGACACGCGCGATCTGCGCTCGCACTCCGGGGAACGCGAGCGCGAGCGAACCAGCGGCGCGCGGGCACGCCGGATCGCGGCACCGTCCGACTCGGCCACCGACGATGACGACATCGCCGCGCTGCTCCCCGAGCGGCGCGTCGGCCTCCGCGTCGTGGTCGTCATCGCGGTCGCCGCGGCCGCGCTGACCGCCGCGATCGTCGTGTACCTGATGACCGGCGAGGACGAGGACGCGGCGGCGCCGCCGCCGCCGAGCCTGCCTGCGCCCGTGATCGTACCCACCGATGCCGCGGTGATCGAGACCCCGGATGCCGAGCTTGTCGAGGTGCCGGTCGATGCCGGTGCGATGAAGACCGACGTCAAGAAGCCGATCCGCAAGCCGGTGATCAAGGCTGCACCGCGCGACAAGCCCGATGCGCGCGACCGGATCGAGCCGTTCGATCCGTTCAAGAAACCATGCAATCCGTTCGACAGCCCAAGCGGCTGCGCGAAGCTCGAGCCCACGAATCCCGCGAAGCCGAGCGGCTCTGCCACGCCTGCGCCGGCGCCTGCGCCGACCGAGCCGGTGCCCACGCCTGCGCCCATGCCGGGCACGCCGACGCCCGCGACCCAAAACACCCGGTAATTTGCGCGAGTCGGATTCGGCGAGTAGCGTCGCGCCATGTTCCGAATCACGGTCGCGCTGATCGTGATCCTCGCCGCGTCAGCCGCGCGCGCGGATGACGAGCCGGCAGCGGATCCTGCCAGGACCGAGGATGCTTCTGCGTCGCCCGCCGCCGACAAAGGCACGGTCGGGGTCGGCATCATCCTCGGCGAGCCCACCGGGGTCTCCGCGAAGCTCTACCTGACCGACGATCAGGCGATCCAGGCCGCAGCCGGCTACGCCTTCATCAGCGGGGGCCTCCACCTCCACGCGGACTACGTGCTGCATCCCGCGATCCTGCAGTCGCGCGACAGCTTCGTGCTGCTCGCCTACGTCGGACCCGGCGTACGGCTGATCCAGTATCGCGGCAGCGCCGAGAACGAGTTCGTCGCGATCGGCGTGCGCGGCGTCGGCGGCCTGCTGTTCGACTTCAAGGATCAACCGCTCGATGCGTTCGTCGAGGTCGCCGGCGTGCTCGAATTCGGATTCGAAGGTGAAGGCGCAGATGTCGCGCTCAACGCCGCGGCCGGCGTGCGTTACTACTTCTGAATGCAGCGCGACGAGCTGGTGGCCCGCACCGCCGATGGCGTGACGCTGCGGATCGATCGACTGCGCGCCGCGCCGAACCGCGAGCGCCGTGCCGTCGTCGTCTGCCTGCACGCGATGATGACGGACGGGCGCTACTTCGGGGCGCGGCGCCCAGGCGGGAACGATGGCGGCGCGGACGATCGCGGCGCTTCCTTCGCGGGCGTGCTCGCGCGCGCTGGCTGCGACGTGCTGGTCGTCGACTTTCGCGGCCACGGCCGGTCGACGCCGCCGCGCGCCGGCGCCGATGACTGGAGCTTCGACGATCTCGTCGAGCTCGATCTGCCGGCGATCGTCGCCGCGGCCGCCGAGGCGTCGCGCTGCGCGCCCGGCGAGCTCGTGCTACTCGGACACTCGCTCGGCGGTCTGGTCGCCACCGCCGCGCTTGGCACCGGCCGGATCCCGTCGCCGCGC
>JBKJUF010000291.1:0-8458 GCA_046590445.1 Kofleriaceae bacterium | reverse complement strand
CGTAGGTGACGTTCTTGTCCCACTTCAGGTCGTACATGCTGTCGACGCCCTGCAGGTACATCGCGATGCGCTCGACGCCGTACGTCAGCTCCGCGGTGACCGGCATCAGGTCGATGCCACCGGCCTGCTGGAAGTACGTGAACTGGGTGACCTCCATGCCGTCACACCAGACCTCCCAGCCGAGGCCCCACGCGCCGAGCGTCGGTGACTCCCAGTCGTCCTCGACAAACCGGATGTCGTGCGCCGCGGGATCGAGACCGAGCGCACGCAGCGAGTCGAGGTAGAGATCCTGGACGTGGAGCGGGCTTGGCTTGAGCCCGACCTGGAACTGGTAGTAGCCGCCGGCGCGATTCGGGTTCTCGCCGTAACGGCCGTCACCCGGTCGCCGGCAGAACTGCGCGAACGCCGCGTTCCATGGCTCGGGCCCGAGCACGCGGAGGAATGTCGCGGGATGGAAGGTCCCGGCTCCGACCTCGACGTCGACGGGTTGCTCGACGACGCAGCCACGGTCGGCCCAATACTTCTGCAGCGTGAAGATGAGGTCTTGCAGGTACATGGCGGGGAGACGGCGCACCCTACCGTCGGGTAGGCGCCTGGTCAACCCGACAAGCTCGCCTAAGTCCCTCAGATCTCTTGACGTTCTGACCGCGCACCGTCTAGCGTGAACGCATGGTTCGGGAGTGCCGGGTCGCCGTGGCTATCGCCTCGCTCTGCGTGCCGGCCTCCGTACTGCTCGGCGGCTGCTCGTTGATCCTCGACTTCAGCGAATCCGCGCCACCGCCGCCGGATGCCGCGCTGTTCACCCAGGCCGAGTGCGATCACAAGGAACCGAACAACTCGATCGACACCGCCGCCGTCATCGACGCGACCGAGGTCGGGCCCGCCGCGATCTGCCCCGGCGATGACCATGACTTCTACAAGTTCACGGTTCCTCCCAACACCGCGTCGGTGACCGTCAAGATCACGTTCGTCACGAGCGCGACCGGCGATCTCGATCTCAAGCTCGCCGACACCGGTGGCTCGACGCAGGGTCAGTCGCGCGGCTTCGAGAACGACGAGACCGTGGTGTGCCCCGGCGCGTCGCCGCTCTGCCCGATGCTCGCCGCCGGCGACTACATCTTCGACGTGTTCCCGGCCCAGCCCGGCTTCGTCAACCGCTACGACATCGCGCTGACGATCACCCCGATCTGAGCTCGCTGATCAGAGCTCGTAGCTCACCGTGAAGCCGAGCCGGCGCGTCGAGCCCGGCGCGAGCACGAGCTTGTACCAGACCACGCGCTTGGTGATCTCCGGGGCGCTCGGCCACGCATCCATGACCTCGGCGTGCCGCGCGCGCGCCAACCGCTCCTCGATCCACAGCTCGCGCGGCGCGTCGCCGAGGTTTGCGACCGCGAGCTGCAGCCGCACGGTCATCCGCACGCCGTCGGCGTGATCGACGATCTGGGTGCGCGCACCGCGCAGGCTCTCGTCGATCCACAGCGGCCACCGCGACAGCTCGCCGGACCGCTCGCGGCCGTGCGCCGGGACGTCGACCTCGCGTACTGGCTCGCCCGCGAGCGCGACGTGCGCGCGCAGCGTGCCGGCGGGCAGTCGCGTCGCAGCGGTCTCGGTGAGCTCGAGCCACATCCAGACCGCGCGTCGCGACTCCGAGCGCCACATGAGATTCGACGCGCTGACGCCCGATGCGATCACCGCGCCGTCGTAGATCCGGCGCAGCCGCGCGGGGAGCTCGCGGGCTGCGATCGCGAGGACGGTGGTGCCACCGTCGAGCGTGATCGGACCGCCCGCGAGCAGCCGCGGCGTGCGTGGGCCTCCCGGCAATCCGTCGTAGAGCTTGACCTCGCCGCGCGTACGCCACACCGGCGTCGCGATCGCGAACCGGGTCGTCACCGTCGCTTGCTCGGCGCTCGTCATCGCCAGCGCGTGCTGCGTGCGGTAGCGCAGCGCGGTCGTCACGTAGAGCACGCGCACGAGCTGGCGGCCCGGCTGCGCCGTCACCTGGCAGCGCACGACCGGCGCGGCGCTCGGCTCCCGCCTGCACGTGTCGGCGTGCAGGCGCGTGCCCCTGACGCCACCGATGCCAACGACGCTCTCGATGCCTTCGATCACGACGCTCGACAGCGCGGCATCGCGCTCGATCCGATCGAGCACGATCGTCTCGCCGGTGACCTCGACCCACCGCCGGTCCTCGACGACGCCGTATCCCCGCTCGCCATCGTCGTAGATCGTGATCGAGATCCCCTCGGGCACCTCGGCCGGCATGCGCGGTCGCGAGCCGCGCGTCGTGCAGCCGGCGAGCGCGATCACCGCGAGTACGACGGCGCCCCTCACGGCGCGGTGTAGCGGTAGACGCGCCACGGCTCGCCGACCCCGCGCAGGCTCAGCTGCTCGCTCGGCACCACGCCGAGCCCCGCGAACACGTTGCGGACCTCGAGATCCTCGAACACCGCCGCGGTCATGCAGATCTGGTTGCCGCCCGCCGCGTGCTGCACGCGCGCCGCGATGTTCACGGTCTGCCCGAAGTAGTCGACATGATCGCGGACGTTGACGACGAGACACGGCCCGCGATGGATCCCGATCTTGAGGATCAGCGCCTCCTCGCGATCGGTCGTGTGGATCGCCGCGCCCATCGCGAGCGCCGCGCGCGCTGCATCGACCGGCCGCGAGAACGACGCCATCACCGCGTCGCCGATCGTCTTGACCACCACGCCGGCGTGGCGCGTGATCACCCGCGCGAGCGACTCGAGGTGCGCAGAGACCAGCTCGAACGCGAGCGCATCACCGACGCGATCGTAGAGCGCCGTCGAGCCGCGCAGATCGGTGAACAGCAGCGTGTTGTCGCGCGTCGGGATCCCGGTGCCCGGTCGCACGACCTCGGTGCCGAGGTGACGGCGAAACTCCTCGGTGTTGAGCAGGCCCTGCCCCGACAGGAACGGCCGGTAGTCGAAGTACGTCACGATCGGCGTGTGGTAGAGCAGCACCGGCTGCACCGCGTCGCTCGCGTTGCGGACGATCAGCCGCACCGGCCCCGGCGCGAGCGTCGACCGCGGCAGGAACTGCGTGCCATCGAAGACAACCTCGACGGTGCGGCGCTCGGTGGCCGGCTCGCCGGCGACCGTGATCATCGCGCGCGGGCTACCGACGATCCAGCCGACGCCGACGTCGGTGTCGACCGCGTGCTGCTCGCCCGGTGCAAGCCGCACGAGCACCTGGGTCCGCGCGCGCAGGTAATCGACGAGCCGCTCGCCGACGCCACGCACGACGATGTTCTGCGAGAACGTGTAGCGAAAGAAATAGTCGTCGAGGTCGAGCTTCGCAGGCTCGAGGAACCGGATCGGCCTCACCTCGGGGTGCACCGTGAAGCCGACCTCGACGTGCTCGTCGAGCGCCGTCGTCCGGGTCATCGAGCAGGCCGCGCAGTGGAACGTGCCGCCGAGGTCGCACAGGTTCTGCAGCGTCTCGGCGTACTCGCCGCAACCGCGACACACCAGCGCCCAGTCCGGCCGCAGCAGCCCCGCCATCGACGCGCGCAGGAACACCTCGACCGCCTGCTGCGGCGGGATGCCCTCCTCCTCGGCGAACGTGTAGGGGTTCACCCGGAACAGCTGCGCGTCATCGGCCTCGACCACGCGGCGGCGCAACCGTTCGATCGCCGAGCTCGGCGCGATCTGATCGAGCTTGGCCTCGAGCAACGCGATGTTGACGTCGGTCACGCGCCCCGAGCATAGCGCGTCGCCGCAGCCCGCTGGCGCTACTCTTCGACCGCGACCTGATCGCCGGCGAGCTGGGCCGCGTCGCGCGGATCGAGCTTGCCGAGCAGCACCGCCGCGAGGCCCTGGAGGACGGGCATCCGGACCCGTAGCGTCTTCGCGAGCTCGCAGCCGGTCAGCGCGGCGCGCGCGCCCTCGGTGCGGGCCGAGTCCGCGGTGATGATGCCTTCGGCGAGCCGCCGCCCGAGCACGTAGTCGGCCGAACGCTCGCCGCTCGCGCGCACTAACAGATTTCCGAGGCCGGCGAGCCCCGCGAAGGTTTTGGGCTCGGCGCCGATCGCCGATCCCAATCGCGACGACTCCGCAACGGCGCGCGTGATCAGCACGGCGCGGGGTCCCGGGCCGAGGCCGAGGCCATCGGCGAGTCCGAGCGCGATCGTGTACGCACCCGACAGCGCCGACGCGAGCTCGACGCCCGCGAGATCCTTCGAGCCATAGACGCGAAGCGCGGGCGGCGCGTTCAGCAGGCGGCGCCCCTCGGCGACGACCTCGTCGAACATCGACGCGATCACCATCGACGAGAACTCGCCCTCCGCGAGATCCGCGGGCAGCGCCGGACCGGCCATCACGCCGATCTTCAGCGTCGGCAGCCCCTGCACCATCACCTCGGACACCCGCTCGTTGGTCGGCGACGCGAGCGCGCCGATCGCGTGGACCACGATGTGCGAGCCATCGAGGACGTCGCCGAGCTCGCGCGCGCGATCGCGGACGTTCTGCGAACCGACCGCGAGCACGATGAACCGCGCCTCGCTCGCGAGCTCTCGCGGATCCGACGTCGCCGCCACCGTGTCCCCGAGCGCCGCGCCGGGCAGCCGGGGCGACCGCCGCCGGGTCTGGATCGAGTCGACCACGGCGACATCGCGCGACCACACGATCACGCGGCGGCCCACGCGGGCCAGCACCGACGCGAGCGCCGATCCGAACGTCCCCGCCCCGACGATGCCGACGGTCTCCGCGCGTGCCGTCACGACCTGTCCCCGCGCGCGCCGCTCGACGGCGACCAGCAACCCAGCTCCATGCGCGCTATCATCCACCAATGGCCGCGCCGCATCGACCCCACCAGGCGACCTTCGCCGATGTGGTGGCGTTCGGTGACGCACGCGTCGAGATGTTCTCGAGCGAATCGGATCCACCGGGTCCGTTCGATCGAATCGTCCATCCACGATTCCCAGGCTGGTGGTGCGTGCGGTGCGCGCAGTGCCGGCGTACCATCCTGGGGTGAGCGATCCGGCATGGCTCAAGCGTGCGACCGTCGCCGACCTCCTGGCGATTCCCGAGGAATACCGCCGCCACGAGATCATCGACGGTGTGCTCGTGGAAAAAGAAGCCGCCTCGGGGAAACATGGTCGAGCCCAGGTGCGCTTGTCACGTCGGTTGGGTCCGTACGATCGTCGTCCCGGCGGCCGATGGCCTGGCGGGTGGTGGTTCGCCAGCGAAGTCGAGATTCAGCTTTCTGAAACGGAGGTGTTCCGCCCCGACGTCGCAGGGTGGCGGCTCGAGCGGCTCCCGACACCGCCCGAGCAGGTCCCCATCACCATCCGGCCTGATTGGATTTGCGAGATCCTGTCCAGCAACAAACGCAACGACCTGGTCAAGAAGAAGCGCTCGTATCACGTCCACGAGGTCGGCCACTACTGGATCGTCGATCCGATCGAGCAAACCCTCGCTGTCCACCGCTGGCACCCGGACGGGTACGTCGAGGTGCTGATCGCCGATCGCGATGAGCGCGTGCGAGCCGAGCCGTTCGAGACGATCGAGCTTCGCGTCGGCGCACTGTTCGATGATGACGACGATGAGTAACGGGTGACGCCACGATCGACCCGACGAGATCGTGGACGCGTCACGGCTGGGGCGGGATATAAGCGCTTCCCGCGCCGGCTTCGCCGGCCGCCCCGCGGGCTTCGGCGTCATCGCCTCGATCAGGCCGCCAATCGAGCGGGGAGGCCGCCGTCAGAAGGGAAGTAGCGCGAAGAACTGGGACGCGGAAAGCGCACTCACACCCGGAGCGAGCGCGCGCGTCGCCGGCTCCTGGTTGCCGCTCTGGTGCACCAGATAGCTCCGCAGGCGCCCGCGAGGACCGGCGCGTCCATCGAACGCCGCGGCCAGCCGGACCAGCGGCTGCGCCATCGCGGCATGCGGCGTGCGCGTGGCCTTCGCGTCGACGAGCGCGATCGAGCTGCTGCGCCCGGGCACGACGAAGTCGACCTCCAGCCCCTGCTGATCACGAAAGTAGTACAGCTCGCGGCGCCGGCCTGCACTGGCTTGCGCCTTCGTGATCTCGGCGGCGATCCAGCCCTCGAAGATTGCGCCCAAGAACGGTGACCGAGCGAGCTCCGCCTCGCTCTCGATCCCCAGCAAGTGACAGGCGAGCCCGGGGTCGGACACGTAGATCTTGGGTGCCTTGATCAACCGCTTACCGAGGTTCTCGAAGTACGGCGGGACCACAAGGATCTGCTGGGTGGTCTCCAGGATATCGAGCCACCGGGTGATCCCGGGGACGCTCATCCCGAGCGGCGCGGCCAGATCCGTCTTGTTCAAGACCTGCCCGTGGCGGCTCGCGACCAGCGCGAAGAACCGCCGGAACGTCGCCAGGTCCTGCACTTGCGTCACCGAGCGCACGTCGCGCTCGAGATACGTCTGGACGTACGAGCTGAACCACAAGCCAGCCGCCCTCGGTCGCGCGACGACTTCTGGAAAGCCGCCACGCAGGAGGCTGACCTTGGGGCTCTCCCGGACGGCGAGCGGCCAGAGCTGCAGGATCGCCGCGCGACCCGCCATCGACTCCGTGACGCCCCGCATGAGCGCGGTCTCCTGCGAGCCCGTGAGGATCCACCGGCCGACCCGCCGCGGCTCGCGATCGATGCGCGCGCGGACGTGTGCGAACACCTCGGGTACGTTCTGGACCTCGTCGAGGATCGCTGGCAGCTTCAAGCCGTCGAGGAACCCGACCGGGTCCGCGCGAAGCCGGGCGACCACGGCCGGATCTTCGAGCAGCTGGTAACTGGCGTCGGGCAGCTCGTGCCGGAGCAGATACGTCTTGCCCGCCCGCCGCGGCCCCGTCAGGACGAGCGCCGGAAACTGGCGAAGCGCCTTCGCGATCTGCCCCGCCAGCTGCCTCGGCACGTACTTCATGTATGAGAAATCTAATCTGACAGGTTAGATTACTCAAGACACGGCTTGGCGATCACGGCACGACGCACGCTACGCGTCCGGCGGGACATGCGCGGTGCGGTTCTGGTAGTAGAACAGCAGCTTCACGTCCTTGACCTGCAGCGTCTCGCCGCGGCGCTCGATCACCGGCACCGTGTGGTAGCTCGACAGCCCGCGGATCGCGTCGTCGAGCTTGGCGTCCGCGCTCTGCGTCGTGTAGCTCGGGTGCTCGCTGCCCCACTCCGGGTGCTGCGCGAGCCGCGCGCGCAGCTTCACGAGCTCCTCGATCGCCGCCGCCACCGGGACCTCGAGGTGGCCGAGCGGCGCGCGCATCAGTCGGTAGATGTCGCGGGTCCCCGCGTTCTTGCAGATCGACTCGAACACCGCGCGCGACGCCAGGTTCGTCGAGTGCAACACGGTGAGCCGCGGATAGACCTGCGAGAGCCGGCGGCCAAGCGCGCGCGTGTACTCGGCATCGCGCTGGTCGTCGTCGGCGACCTCGCCGTCCGCGCCACGCACGAAGCTCGCCGGATCGACGACGCGGCCCGCGCGATCGATCGACTCGCCGTCGTCGGTGATGTCGTTGCCGAACGGATCGAGCGGCCGCCCGAACCGGACGACGACCGAGCCCTCGTGGACGAGGATCTTGCGGAAGAACTCGACAATGCGGCCGACCCGCGAGAACTCGTCGTCGGTGATGATGAACCGGCGCTTGCCGGTCTCGGCGAGGTAGTCGTCGATCAGCGTCTCGGCCTCGAGCACGAGCCGGTAGTTGATCGTGGCCGGCACGATGTAGATTCGCTTGTTCGGCGCGCCCTCGCGGACGCTGTTCTTGTAGGCGGTGACCGTCGTGCCGAGAAGCCCGAGCTTGAGGTGCTTCTCGATGATGTTGGAACGGTTGCGGGTGCCGCCCGGAAAGAACAGCGAGTGATAGCCGTGCTCGAGGAGGACCGTCGAGTACTCCTTGAGCACGTCCTTGTAGAGCTCGAAGCGCAGCCGCCGATCGACGCGATACGCGCCGAGGTTGCGCATGAAGAACGACACGAACGGGTTCGAGAAGAGGTTCTTGCCGGCGCCGTACGTCACCGGCGGCAGGTGCGCGCGCAGCATGCCGAGCCCGATCGCCGGCGAGTCCATGTTCGAGCTGTGGGTCGGGACGATCACGATCGTGCCGCGCTCGGCGCACCCACGCACGACATCGAGATCGCCGTCCGCGTGGATCCGCGCGTCGAGGTTACGCAGCGTGTTCATGCCCTCGCGCAGGCTCGTCATCGGGTTGAACACGAAGCCGAGCAGCGACGGCCCGATGCCAGTCGCGAACTTGTAGACCCGCGGATCGAAGTTGCCGACCACGTCCTGGCCGTAGTGCCGGACGAGCTTGCGCAGCTCCTCGCGCTTCTCGTCGTCGGTCATCCCGAGCAGGCGCCGCGACAGATCCTTCCACCGGTCGGCCGCGCCGTTCTTGTGGTCGAGCCGCTTGATCTCGCAGTAGGCGACGTCGTTCAGCACGTACTCCAGCGAATCGTCGCCGCCGCGCT
>JBKJUF010000337.1:0-6511 GCA_046590445.1 Kofleriaceae bacterium | reverse complement strand
CTTCGCGGCGTCGCCGAGCGCCGCACCGTGGCGCGCGAAGTTGCGATAGGTGACCTCGAGCAAGCGCAGCTGATCGGGCGCGAGGTTTGCGGTCGCGCGCGCGGCGTACACCGCCTCGAACCGGGCGAACAGCGGCCCGTTCTGCGTGATCTCGTCGCGGAACGCCGAGGCCATCGGCGCGAGCTCGGTCTCGATCTCCTTGACCTGCGCATCGGCGAGCGTCGTCGCGTAGATCCCGAACACGTTCGTCGCGCGCACGTACGCGCGCCCCGAGTCCTCGAACGGCACGATCGTGTTCGCGAACGTCGGCGGCTCGGGATTCGCGGTGATCGCGGCGAGCTCGCGACGCTGCAGCGCCATCGCATGCAGGATCGCCGGCTTGAAGTGCGCGACGGTGATCGCGTGAAACGGCGGAAGGCCGCCGTGATCACCGGCCCAAGGTGCGATCAACGGCGCGAGCAACGGATCGTCGAGGTCTGCGGTCACCGCGGCACGATATCCGATCCCTACATGTACGGCGGTTCACGTGCGCGCGAGCACGTAGTCGCGATCACCGAACACCGTGAGGCATCCGAGAGCCACTGGTGCGTGCCAGCGTGCTCGTCGTCCAATGGGCAACTGGAGGGAACCCATGCGTAGCTATCTTCATCTTCTGACCTCGGTGACCTCGGTGACTCTGGTGGCCGTGCTCCCGCTCGGTTGCACGGACGATGGTGGCAGCGAGGGAACCGCTGCGGTCTCGGGCGCCGCGGTCTACCGTGATTCGGCGACGGCCCACGACGGCACGCCACGCCAGGCATCGTCGCCACCCGCGCAGGACGCAAGGCTCACGCTCGTCGTGAAGGGCAACGCGACGATCCCGCAGGTCGATCCGCAATGCGCCACCGATCCGGTGGGGCGCTTCGAGGCGCGCTATGCCGGCACGATGGACATCGGCAGCGACGGCGCGTACGTCACCGCGCTCGCAGCCGGCGAGATCGTCACCCCATCTGGTTGCGAGATCCCGGAGCTCACCGTCGGCGTGGTCACCGACATCGTGCTGCGCGCCGAGCTCACGGCCACCACGCAGAACTGCCAGACCTACTGCGAGGCGCGCGCGCGTGCGGATGCCGAGGCCTCGTGCGGCGCCAGCGCATCCGCGGCGGCGTGTCGGGCCAGCGCCGAGAGCTCGGCAGCCGCGTCGTGCATGACGAGCTGCACGTCACAGACGCGCAAGATCGTCGCCGAGACATCGGTCGGCGCGGGCTCGCTGGGTCAGGTCGATGCCAGCGCGCTGCGTGCCGCGACGTTTGCCGACGTCGAGGCGCGGATGGTGTTCGACGTCATCGAGTGATCGACGATCACTCGACGCGCTTGATGATGTGCATCCCGAAGTCGGTCTTCACCACCCCGACCTCGCCGACCTTGAGCCTGAGCGCGAGCTTCTTGAACGGTGGGACGAGGCTTGCATCGGGCGTCGCGTCGTAGCCCTCGCCGGACTTCGCGGAGCCAGGATCCTCGGAGAGCTGTGCCATCAGCGGCTCGATCTTCGCGCCCTTCTGCAGCTGCGCGACGGTGGTCTTGACCAGCTTCTCGAGCTCGCCACGGGTGCGCTTGGTGCCACGTGGATCCTCGGTGTGGCTGTCGGTCCAGCCGAGGAGGATGTGCTTGACCTTCGTCTTGGCGGCCGCCGGCTCGCGTGCCAGGATCGCGGTCGACTCGAGGCTGTCGGGCGGCGGCGGCGGTACGCGCTTGATGACGTGCCAGCCGAACGGTGACTTGACGAGGCCGGCCTCGCCGTCGTGAAGCCGCAACGAGAGGTTCTTGAAGGGCTCGACCATCGGCGCGTCGGGCGTGACCTCGTAAACGCGCGCGTTGTCCTTCGAGCCCGGATCCTCCGAGTGCTCCTTCATCAACGCCGCCATGTCGCCGCCGGCGCGGACCTTGGCGAGGAGCTCCGTCGCGAGCTTGTCGGCGTCGGCCTTGGTGCGGGCCTGTGCGCGCGGATCGCGAGCGCCGGGCGCGTCCTTCCAGGACACCAGGACGTGCTGGACGTGCGCGCTCGTCGGCTTCTCGGAGAGCTGCCGCGCCAGCATGTCGGCGGACTCGAGCGGATCGGGCGGCGGCGGCGGCAGCCGCATCATCACGTGGTAGCCGTAGCTGGTCTTGACGATGCCGACCTCGTTCTCCCTGAGCCGGAGCGCGAGGTTCTTGAACTCGGGTACGAACGGCGTGTCGGCCTTGACGTCGTACGGGACGCCGCCCTTCGAGCCCGGATCCTCCGAGTGCTTCTCGACGAGCTCGTCGAGCATGGCCGGCTTCGTGCGGAGTTGGGCGGCGACCTCGCGCGCGAGCTTCGCGGCCTCGGCCTCGGTTCGGCCGGCGGCGCGCGGATCCATCTGACCGCGATAGGCAGCGGCCAGATCCTTCCAGCCGATCAGCACGTGCTTGACCTGTACCGCAGGCGCGGTGGTCGTGCGCGCGAGGATATCTTTGCTGTCGAGGTCGGTGCCGGCGGCCTGCGTGGTAGTGGCAGATCCGGAGCCGGTGGCCTTCCCCAAATTGGATGACTCGCCGGTATCGCGCTGACAGCCGAACGACGCGAGCACGACCGCGAGGATGATGAGGATGGTGATGCGCATCGCGCGCATCGTACGACTTATGGATCGAACTGCAACCGGTGGTGCTTGGTGTCGAGCGTGCGGCAGCGCTGCAGCCCATCATACTCGGCCGTCGACACGTGGACATAGGCCACCGTGTTTGCGCCGCTGACGTCGAGCACGATCGGCGGGCACTCGTACGAGCGATCGCGCAGCCCGAGCTTGTGGCGGCCGGCGGGCAGCTCGAAGCGTTGTCCGACGACATCCTTGGTGCGGCTATCGGCGTTGCGGTACGCCCGAAACGGTCGCTCGCCGCTGATGATCGCGGCGCCGTCGATCCGTGGCGGCGCGAGCACCTCGCAACGGGTGATCGCGCCCGGCTGGACCCGGCACTGCTTGCGACCGTAGGTCAGCGGCGTCACCACGTCGATCGTGTGCTCGCCGGCCGGCACGAACAGCTCGATGACCGGATCGTCGGAGGTCTTCGGCTTCGGCTTCGCGAGCGGCCCGGGCTTCTTCTCGATCCGACCATTGACCAGCACGTACGCGGCCGACAGATCGATCGACTTCGGGTTGCTCGTCGGTCCGGTGAAGACGAGCAGCGTCCCCGGCGTGCGCCACAGTTGATCGAGCAGCGCCTCGACGTCAGCGCGATCGCGCGCGTTCGGTGCGAGCAGGAGATAGGTCTCGTAGCTCTTGATCGCCAGCGGCAGGTTTGCGAGGCGCCGCTGGACGTCGGCGATGTTGTAGATCGTGCTCGGGTGCGGCGAGATCCCGTACGCCTTCTGGTAGAGGCCGAGCGCGGTCGGCAGATCGTTCGCCTGGTCGGCCGTGACCGCAGCCGCGAACGCCTCGCCGGCAGCCTTCGTGAACTTGTCGGGCGATGCCTTGCGCTTGGCACCGCCGGTGCTCGCCGGCTGTGCAGCCGCCGGTTGCGCAGCGGCATCGCGCTCGAGCACGAGCAGGCCGAGCACGGCGACGACCGCGAGGCCCAGTGACCGGATCAGTGACCGCGTCATGGGACAGCCTTCGCGGTCTCGCCGGTGCGAGGCGGGAACACGATCTTGTTCGCGCGCACGGTGATCGGGGCACAGCCCGGACGCTTCGCCGGCTTCATGTCGATGTACACGTGGACCACCACGTCATCGCCCGGCGGGACCTCGAACGCGATCGGCGTGCAGGCGTGTCCCGGGCTGAACAGAAACGTGTCGTGGCGGCCGGGCGGCAGCGTGAACCGGCCGGGCAGCCGGAACTTGTGACCGCGGTCTTCCCAGCTTCCGTGGCGGGTGCCTGGTGGGCCGTGGAACACGACGTTACCGCCCTCGTCCCGCGACGCTCCGAGGGCGACGTGCTGGCGTGCGAGCGGCTTCATGGTCAGCTCGGTCGAACCGTAGCTGAGCGGGCCGATCCGCTCGACGACGTGGCGGCCATCGGGGAGCGAGATCACGACCGGCGACGGGCCGATCAGCTTGCCATCGACGAACACCACGGCATCGAGGTCATCGCCATCGATCACCGCGACGCCCGGTGTCCGCGCGAGCTCCGCGATCAGCTTCTCGACCGCGGCGCGATCCGGGGCGTTCGGCGCAAGCTCGACGTACTTCTTGTAGCCCTCGATCGCGCGATCGAGCTTCTCCATCCGGAGATACAGATTTGCGATGTTGTAGGTCGTGTTCGGATGAGGCGCCGACCGGTTGGCGTTCTCGTACAGCCGCAGCGCGTCGTCGTAATCGCCCGCTTTATCGGCGAGCACGGCGTAGACAAACGCGTCGAGGTCCTCGGCCGAGATATTCGCAGGCGGCGGCTTGCGGACCGCGCGTGGCGGGGCCGCGACCGCGGATCCGAGCAGCCCGAGCAGCCCGAGCAGCGTCAGCGACAGCAGCGTCCGCATCGGGCCCGATGGTACCGCGTTCGCCCGCCGACAGAAGCCTCTGACAGAAGCCTCTGATGAAGCAGGTGCCGGGTTGTGCGTTTCGTCATTGTGCGCGAACGTGCACGACGGAAATGACGACCGAGGACACGCCTGGCGGAACGTGGCGCGTGCTGCGGATCCTGACCGAGCATCCCCGGGATGACGAAGGTCGCCCGCTCCACGAAGGGCGCACGCCCGAGGAGCGCCTGACCGCCGGCGACGTCGAGTACAAGCAGTGCCCGTACGCGGGCTCGCGATACCTGGTCAAGCCGATGAACGCCTCGGCGCTGCGCCAGACGTCGGCGCACTGGGACGAGATCCTGGATGCGCTGGCGTTCGTGCGGCGCCAGTACACCAGCGCGCGCGGCATCTACGGGCCGGACATCATGGATGTCTGGCGGGTCAGCCAGGTCGGCTGCGCGCTGCCGTGGTTCTATATCCTGCGGGGTGAGACCGCCCCCGCGTATGCCGCGGCACTCGCGAAGGTCGCGCTCGGGACAGCGGTGCTCTCGCAGCAGCTCCTGCGCGATGCGCTCGCACGCCAGTGGGCGCCGCCGCCGTTCACGGCCGATTCCTTGCTCGCGCTCGCCGAGTCGACCGGCACGCTCGTCGGCGCCTCCGAGGTGTGCGCCGCGCCCGACCGGATGATCCGCCGCTTCCTCGAGGTCCTCGTCGAGGGCGACCCGAACATGCTCGGCATCGGCGCGGTCGCGGGCCTCCATGCCGATCACGAGGCGGTGCTCCGCTTCGGTTCGCACTGCGCGTCGCTCAAGCTGCTCTTGTGGATCCACTTCCTCGCGCGCCGCTTCCTCTATGCCGACGTCATCGCGGCGCACCCCGACGCGCTCGCCCGCTTGCCGCTCCTGCGCGAGCTCGTCGATGCGCCGTGTGATCCCCCCGAGTTCTTCATCGCCGAGCCACCCGAGCTCGCGAAGGTCTCGCGC
This sequence comes from Kofleriaceae bacterium, assembly GCA_046590445.1. Taxonomy (GTDB): domain Bacteria; phylum Myxococcota_A; class Polyangia; order Haliangiales; family Haliangiaceae; genus JABFXX01. The sequence continues at coordinate 1,076 of JBKJUF010000337.1, read as the reverse complement.
GACGGCCGCGCCGAGTGGTTTGGTGCCCTCGCGCAGCTCGTCGTGCCGCTCGCCCTCGATGGCAGCGATCGCCCGTTGCACGATCTCGCGCACGGCATCGCGAGCGCGATGAGCCAGGGGCTCGGCCCGACAGCGACGTTCGCGCTGCTCGACGCCAACCTCGGGCACATCATCGGGGTCGTCGAGCGCGGGCTCGGCGGCTCGATCGAGGGGCCCGTCGACGCGGTGACCCGCGATCGCATGTTCGCCACCTCGCCGCGCGCCCTGTTCGATCAGCTGAGCTGACGTCGCTGCGGGCTCTTCGCAGGCGCGGGCGGTTGCTGGCGGCGACGTGCACGGTCAAGCTGCGAGCATGTCCGCGCGGCCCGACAGCGTCAGCCCTGTGACGGCACCGGAGGGAGGAGCGCGCTCGATCGCCGCGCTGCGATTCACCGATCGCTTCGTCCGCGAGCTGCCCGGCGATCCGAGCGACGACAGCCGCATGCGCCAGGTCTTCAAGGCGTGCTACTCGCGGATCGCGCCGACCGCGGTGCCCAACCCCGAGCTCGTCGTGCTCGTCCCCGAAGTCGCCGCGCTCCTCGACCTCGACCCGCTGCCGACCCCCGAGCTCGCCGACGTGCTCGGCGGCAACCGCGTCGTCCCCGGCATGGCGCCCTACGCGGCGTGCTACGGCGGTCATCAGTTCGGCACGTGGGCGGGGCAGCTCGGCGACGGTCGCGCGATCACGCTCGGCGAGGTCGAGAACCGCGCGCACGACACCTGGGAGATCCAGCTCAAGGGCGCAGGCCCGACTCCCTACTCGCGCCGCGCGGATGGCCGCGCCGTGCTGCGGTCATCGCTCCGCGAGCTGGTGTGCAGCGAGGCGATGCATCACCTCGGCGTGCCGACGACGCGCGCGTTGTCGCTCGTGCTCACCGGCCAGCCCGTGCAACGCGACCTCCTGTACGACGGCAACGCGCGGCTCGAGCCCGGCGCGGTCGTCTGCCGGGTCGCACCCACGTTCCTGCGCTTCGGCAACTACGAGATCCACGCCGCGCGCGACGACCACGACACCCTGCGCAAGCTCGTGCGGTTCA
>JBKJUF010000334.1:0-3179 GCA_046590445.1 Kofleriaceae bacterium | reverse complement strand
CCAGACCCTCGGCGGCGGCAAGCTCGAGATCCTCGGGATCGGCCCGGCCGCGGGTAAGCCGCTGGTGCCGGGCGGGAAGACCGACATCCACGTTTACTTCAAGGTCGTCGAGCCGGTGCCCACCACCTACCGCTTCCAGCTCACGGTGTGGCCGACTGCAGCCGCGACGCCGCTGACCGCCGCCACCCCCGGCCCGATCGTGCGGAGCGCCTCCCGGGCGACCGCAGACGGCGCCTACCCGACGGAGCGCTGGCGCAAGGGCGACCACATCCGCGAGCGGTTCAGCCTCGTGCTGCCGGCGGACTGGAAGCCCGAGGCCCTCACGGTGGGCCTCGTGGTGACCGACGCCGCGGGGACCAAGCAACCCTCGACCGGCGCGGCGCCCACGAACGACCCGAATACGCTCGTCCTCGGGGTGCTGCCGCTAGGAAGCTCGGTTCCCGCAGGACCGTAGAGGCCGCGTGCAGCGAGCTCGCCGGTCAAGCTGCGACGTTCAGCATCAAGGACGCAGACACCGGCGAAGTGGTCGGCACCGTCTCCGGCACCTGTGATGCGTCGGCGGTCGAGGCGACGTGGAAGACACCTGCGGACGGCCCCCGGGCATGTTCGTGTTCGACGTCCAGGCCGGCGGCAAGCAGGCCAGCTCCGACGTGCTCACGCTCATCAAGCGTGTCGAGGTGAAGCTCGTGCTCGACGAGGAACCTGCGGCCGAGGTTCGCGCAAGCCTTCGTAGCGACGCAACTGGCGAGGTCGTGACGGCGACCTCGAACGAGCTAGGCGTCATCGTGTTCGAGGAAGCTGCGCTCGGCAAGCACACGCTGTTCCTCGAGACGTAGCGCTCGGCGTTTAGTGTTCCAGAGCTCCGAGCATCGGGTAGCCGCGCCGACGTAGATCGCCGAGTCAGTCGCCGCGACGATGCCAAGATGCGTGTCGCCGCTCTGGTGTGAGCTCTTGATCGCGCCGGTTTTGGAGTCGAGCCGAACGATCGACGATCGGGAGCCATCCTGAACGGCAACGAGCAGGTCGGCCCCGCTACTCGCGATCACGGTCAGCGAGCAATGTTCTTTAGTCTTCGCGATCTCGGTGCAGAGCTTGCTCCACCCGGGTGTCCCGTCGGGCTTCCATGTCGCGAGACGCGTCGTTCGATTGACGTCAGCGACGAGCACCGTGACGACGCCTTCCTCGGAGATGGTCACGCCCTGACAGCTTGGATCTTCAGCCTGCGTGATCTCCAGCGTGCGCTTCCCATCTGCGCTGAACGCGAGGACTGCTGGCCCGGCGCACAACGCCGCCTTCCCGTTCGTGGCCACTGCGAGGTACCTCGCCTCCACGTTCTCGGACTTCGAGTCCGTGCACGCGGACCACACCACGCCACCGCCAACCTTGAGGCGATGAACGGGAAAAGCGACCTTCTTGCAAGGATCCTTCGCGCCGATCGTGCCGCTGATGATCGACTCACCGTTGGCGGTGATTGCCGAACGGTAGAGGTACAAGCGGCTCTCGTGCTTTGCGATCAGCGTCTCGGCGTTCTGAGTCGCCGCCGCTAAACGTGATCCGCAGGAGCGAAGCTTCCCGGCTGACGTCGGCACGGATGCTGCCATCGTCGGCGACCGCGAGCCCGTGCAAGTTCTGCTTTACGTTGCCGTCCACAGCGCGCAGCCAGCGCACAGTTCCCGACGGTGCCACTCGTGCCAGGAAGACCCCATCGTCGCTGCTCACCAAGGTCTGCCCGCCAAGGGCGATGGTGCCTTTGAAATTTCCGCCCGCGACGACATCTCCATCCGGCGCGACAACGATCGCATGCACGGCCCCGAGAGCCTCCTTGTCGGCCGCAAGCGTCCACCTCGTCGCGTCCGTCGGTCTGCGTACCGCAGTGCTGGCGCTGCTCGCTGTAGAGCTACCTGCTGCGGTGCTGCTTGTTCCAGGGTCGGTCTTGCTGCCGCACGCGAACGCGCACAACGCGATGATCGTGATCCAGCTCTTCACGAGCACATCGTAGCCCGACGTACGCGGCTACGGCGCCGGCAGCGGCAGCGGTACGCGAACACAGCGACGGTCTGCTCGGTCGACCAGTCGGTTCAGCGGTAGCATCATACTGCTTGGTAGAATCGATCGCGCTCAAAGTCGTTGGCGCTGTGATCGCGTTGATCTTGCTCGTCGTCGCGATCCCGAAGGTCTTCGGCCGGACAGCTCGTATTCGTCGCAGGGTCCGTGCCGCACCGCAGTGCGCGATTCGAGAGCTTGGGGAAGCGGCGCCGGCACCCACGCGCATCGCCGGGATGGTCGTACCCGTGGACGAACCATTGATCGCGCCGCTCAGTGGGCGGCCGTGCGTCTACTACGAGACCCGCGTCGTCCGGATGGTCGGGTTGGGAATGGAGGAATGGGACATCGAGTACCAGGTCGCCGCCGAGCAGCGAAGCGTGCAGTTCCTCGTCGACGACGGTACGGGACGCGCCCTGGTCGACGTGACGCATTCGCAGGTCTTGCTCGGCGAAGATGTCGAGCGGTCGGCGAGCGAGGGTGGCGACGATGCTGCGGCCGAGGATGCATTCCTCGCCCGGTTCGGTCAGCGTCGGCGCGGTCTCTTGTTCGCGAAACGGCTGTACTTCAGTGAATCAGTCATCGAGGTCGGGGAACGGATCGCGGTGGTGGGTAGTGCGCTCAGCGACCAGGGTTCGTCAGAACGCCTTGCGAGTCCCTATCGTCACAACGCCACGACCACATGCCCTCGCCTTGCGGGATCGCGACGATCGCCGCTCCTCGTCACCGACGACCCGACGTTGGCGCCCCCGCTGGTCGAGGAGTAACCCCTGCCCCGGACCCGGCGAGCACCTTTCGTAAGGCACCTGTTGGCCTTACCACTGCAGAGCACCGCTACCAGCTCGGGGCGCGTGCGATCGTCCGCGGGGGGGCCTGCCGTTAGGAAGCTCGGCTCCCTCAGGACCGTAGTAACATCCACAAGCGATGCGCCCGCTCTACGACCTCTCCAGCGTGTTCGCGGCTCAGATCCGCACCGCGGAGGAGGAAGCCGGCCGCGTCTACGAGCCCGTGATCGCGCTCGTCACCGACAACAAGGACCCGAGCAAGCTCGGGCGGGTGAAGATCAAGATTCCGATCCTGTCGGCGACCGACTCGACGTGGTGGGCACCGATCATCATGCTCGGCGCCGGCAAGAA
>JBKJUF010000331.1:0-4090 GCA_046590445.1 Kofleriaceae bacterium | reverse complement strand
TCGACACGCTCCGCTACGACGTCGCCGTCGAGGAGATGCGCGAGGGCCGCACGCCGAACCTCGCGCGCCTGATCCCCGCCGGCTGGGAGCAGCGCCACAGCCCGGGCACGTTCACGTACGCGGCGCACGCGGCGTTCTTCGCGGGGTTCCTGCCGACACCGGCGCGACCGGGCACGCACATACGGCGGCTCGCGCTTGGCTTCGAGGGCAGCGAGACGACGGGCGACGGGACGTGCGTGCTCGAGGGCGCGACGATCGTCGAGGGGCTCGCGGCGCGCGGCTATCACACGCTGTGCGTGGGTGGTGTCGGGTTCTTCAACCTCCAGAACCCGCTCGGCAACGTGCTGCCGGGCCTGTTCGCCGAGCGCCACTGGTCGCCGGCGCTCGGGGTTCGCGATCCGCGCTCGTTCGAGCACCAGCTCGACGTGATCGAGCGCTCGCTCGCGGCGCTGCCCGCAAATCGGCGTGCGTTCACGTTCCTCAACGTGTCCGCGCTGCACCAGCCGAATCACTTTTACCTCGACGGTGGTCCGCCGCGCGATAGCCGCGCCTCGCACGCCGCCGCGCTGCGCTATCTCGATGCCCACATGCCGCGCCTGATCGCGGTGCTCCGTGCACGCGGCCCCGCCTTCGTGATCGCGTGCAGCGATCACGGCACGCTCTACGGCGAGGATGGCTACGTCGGCCATCGCGTCGCTCATCCGCTCGTGACGACCGTCCCCTACGCCGAGATCATCCCGTGAGCATCCTCGAAGGTTCGCGCTACCAGTCCTACGTCTACGCGTATCCGCACAAGACCGCGTATCGGTTGATCGAGCCCGCACTGCCGCTCGGTCCGCTGTGGGCCGGCGAGCGTCGCGACGCGCTGTTCCTCTACTTCCATATCCCGTTCTGCGAGCAGCGCTGCGGGTTCTGCAACCTGTTCACCCAGCCGGTCCCGCACGACGACCGCGTCGAGGCCTACCTCGGTTCGCTCGAGCGCCAGGTCGGCGTGGTGCGGCGCGCGCTCGACGACGGTGGCGCGTTCACGATCGCGCGCGCGGCGATCGGCGGCGGCACCCCGACGCTGCTCGATGCCCGGCAGCTCGAGCGCCTGTTCGGTATGTGCCGCACGATGGGGTACGCGCCGGGCACTTCGCTGTCTGTCGAGACCTCGCCGGAGACTGCGCTGCCGGACCGGCTTGCGGTGCTCGTCGGCCACGGTGCCGATCGGATCAGCATCGGCGTGCAGAGCTTCGTGGACGCCGAGGTCAAGGCCGTCAACCGGCCGCAACAGGCCGCCGACGTTCATCGCGCCCTGCGCGCGATCCGCGACGCCGGTCCGGCGACGCTCAACCTCGATTTGATGTACGGACTGCCGGGGCAGACGGCGGAGAGCTGGCAGGTCTCGCTCGCGAGCGCGCTCGAGTACCGCCCCGAGGAGCTGTATCTCTATCCGCTCTACGTCCGGCCGCTGACAACGCTCGGCAGGAAGCAAGTCGAGGCCGTCGATCGCCACCGCGTCGAGCTCTACGAGGCGGCGCGAGAGACGCTACGTGGCGCCGGTTATCGGCAGGTCTCGCTGCGGATGTTCCGGCGCGCGGATGCGCCGAGCGCCAGCGGTCCGGTCTACTGCTGCCAGGCCGACGGCATGATCGGGCTCGGCTGCGGCGCGCGGTCGTACACCCGCGGCGTCCACTACTCGTCGGAGTGGGCCGTCGGTGCGCGTGGCGTGCGCGGCATCATCGATCGCTACATCGCGCGGACCGACGACGAATTCGGCGTCGCCGCCTACGGCTTCGTGCTCGACGCGGCCGAGCAGCGCCGGCGCTGGCTCATCCTGTCGCTGCTCTCTGACGAAGGGCTCGATCTCGCGGGCTATCGCGCGCGGTTCGGCGGCGATCCCGTGCTCGACGTCCCGGCACTCGCCGAGCTCGCCCCGCGCGGGCTGGCGGTCCACGAGGCCGACACGTTGCGGCTGACGGCCGAGGGCCTGGCGCGCGCCGACGCGATCGGCCCGTGGCTGTTCTCCGAGCCGGTGCAGCGCCTGATGGCAGACTACGAGCTGACCTGATGCGGCTCGACATCCTCTACCGGGGCCCGCTCGCGAGCTGCAACTATGGCTGCGCGTACTGCCCGTTCGGCAAGCGCAAGGACACCCGCGAGCAGCTCGCGACCGATCGCGATGCTTGGGAGCGGTTCGTCGACCGCGTCGCGAGCCTGCCTGCCGGCGATCAGATCGGCGTGCTCGTCACGCCGTGGGGCGAGGCGCTGATCCGGCGGTGGTACCAGGACGGCCTCGCGCGGCTCTCGCACCTGCCACAGATCACGCGGGTCGCCGCGCAGACGAACCTGTCGTGCTCGCTCGACTGGATTGCGGCGGCCAATCCCGAGCGGCTCGCGCTGTGGTGCACGTATCACCCGGAGTGGACGTCGCTCGCCGACTTCCTCGCGCAGACCACGAAGCTCGACGCGATGGGGGTCTCGTACAGCGTCGGTGTGGTCGGCCAGCGCGAGTACGCGGAGGCCGCGCGCGCCCTGCGGGCAGCGTTGTCACCCGCGACGTACGTCTGGATCAACGCGGTCAAGGCACTCGCGTACACCCCCGACGAGCTCGCGGCGTGGGAGGCGATCGATCCGCTGTTCCGGATCAACGCGCAGCGCTGGCCGAGTCAGGGTGCGACGTGCGGTGCGGGTGAGCGCGCGATCACCGTCGACGGCGACGGCACGATGCGGCGTTGCCACTTCATCAAGGATCCGATCGGCAACTTCTACGATGCAGACTGGCGGGCCGCGCTCGTGCCGCGCGCCTGCACGAACGTCGACTGCCATTGCCACATCGGCTACGTGCACCTCGACTACCTCGAGCTCGACAAGGTGTTCGCGACCGGCCTGCTCGAGCGGGTGCCGGTCCCCGAGGCGCGACGTGCCGCCGGGCTGCGGCTACCAGTGCTTCGCGCTTGACCGATCAGTCGCCACGAAGCCCGCCGCCGCCGACGTGAAAATCGAACATGTCCATCGAGAGCCTGTCGCGGTTCACCTTGCCGTAGGCGCGCTCGAGTAACGCCTGCAGCGGCGGGGTGAGCTCGTCGGCGGGCAGCGAGACCTCGCGGAGCGCCGGGAATGCCGGTCGCGCCTCCGCGAGCGCCACGAGATCGTCGGCTGCGATCCGGCCCGCCATCAGATCGAGCACCTCGATCCGGGGTGCGAGAGGTCGCCGTGATCCTGGAGCCAGTCGCCGTAGACGGCGTACGCGGTGGCATCGTACGGATCGCGCGCGATCGCGGCACGCAGCGTGATCGCCTGCGGATCGTCGAGCGGCGCGGTCCCCGTCGCGACCTGCCGCGCGCGGCCGGCCTCGGCGTAGCCGGCCGCGCGCTTCGCACGCACGAGCTCCGAGAGCGCGGCCTCCGCGCTCTCCACGGTCGCGTGGTACTTGCGATCGGTCTGTATCTTCGCGCCCGCGCGGCGTGACTTGATCTCGAGGATCGTGCCGTCGCGGCGAACCTGCCAGAGCTCGTCGGCGCGCTCGAGCCAGATCATTCGCGGAGGCCCTCGTAGCGATCGTCGCCGCGATTGTTCTCGCCGGGCCCGTCCTCGCGGAGGTCCTCGTCGAGCATGTCGATCGGTGCCCGCGCATCGCTGAGCACGTGCTTCGCGACCCCCGCGAGCTGCGGCTGCAGCGGCCGGGTCAGGTGATCGAAGTGAAGCCACAGCTCCTTGAGGTTCGAGAACGCGCCCGCATGCCTCGCGAGGTGCTGGAGGTCGGCCGGGCTGACGTTGCCGTTCGCGAGATCGAGCACCTGCAGCTGATCGCCGATCGGCGCGTCGATCAGCGTGCGCGCGATCGCGCCCGCGAACGGCGCACCGCGCAGTCGGAGGTGGGTCAGCTTCGGGAGGTCGGTGCGCACGAGCAGTGTCCGCAGGTCGTGAAAGTCTGCCTTGCTCGAGCCGGAGGGACCGCAGAACCGGATCTCGAGGCGCTCGAGCACGGGCCACGGCGCGACCGCGCCGACCGACGCGGCTGACGTCGTCGGGAACCTCGCGCATCTCGCCCCCGCGAGCCTCCGCGAGCTCGATCTATTTGCGCGCGCGCCGATCAAGACCCTCG
>JBKJUF010000251.1:0-3778 GCA_046590445.1 Kofleriaceae bacterium | reverse complement strand
CATCCGCATGGGCCAGTACAAGAACATCCTGCTGATCGGCTCGGAGGTCCACTCGACGGGCCTCGACATCTCGACCGCGGGGCGTGACGTCACCGTGATCTTCGGCGATGGCGCGGGCGCCGTGGTCGTCGGGCCCGCGACCGATGACCAGCACGTGATCCTGTCGACGCATCTCCACGCCGACGGCACCGAGGCCGAGATCTTGTGGACCGAGTATCCGGCAAGCGCGCGCCACCCGCGGATCACGCCCGAGGCGATGGCCGAGCGGAAGCACTTCCCGGTGATGAACGGCAAGAAGGTCTTCAAGCACGCGGTCACTCGCATGCCGCAGGCGATCATGGAAGGCATGGTGACCAACGGGCTCAAGCTCGAGGACATCGACATGCTGATCCCGCACCAGGCCAACCTCCGGATCAATCAGATGGTGGCGCAGATGATCGGGCTGCCCGCCGAGAAGACGCACAACAACATCATGAAGTACGGCAACACCACTGCCGCCTCGATTCCGATCTGCATGCACGAGGCGATCGAGCTCGGCAAGATCAAACCCGGTAACCTGGTGTGCCTCGTCGCGTTCGGCGCGGGTCTCACGTGGGGCTCCGCATTCCTGAGGTACTGATGCCCGCCGCAGTTGTAGGAAGTTGCAAGATCGTCGGTGCGCAGCACTGGACTTCGGGTCCGCTCGCGATCGTGCCGCAGACGCTTCACGCGAAGTGGGTCGCCAAGTTCACCGAGCAGGACGGCAAGGCGCTCGGCAAGCTCAAGAAGCGGGTGATCGCCGCGACCACGAAGGGATCGCGCGGCGTGTTCCTCCCGCTCGTCCGGCGCATGGGTTGCTACGCGAAGGGGGGCGTGATCGTCCTCGTCGAGGCGAAGGACGCGAACGGCCGCGAGCCCGCGAGCTTCGCAGAGGTCATGAAGGCGGCGACCCAGATCGACGTCAAGGACACCGCGTGGAAGCCGGTGATGAAGTTCACGCCGAAGGGCGACCAGGTGCTGTGCGACGTGTGGGCGAAGAACCCGACCGCGGCGAAGGCAGATCGCAAGCGCGCGCTCAAGCTGAACCTCGCGAGCGAGCCGTACGTCGTCGAGGAGATTCGCAACGTCGCGCACACCGTGAACCTGCCGAACCAGAAGCCGTTCGCCGTGAAGTACTCGTTCACTCGGCTTCGCCCGGTCGCCCAGAAGGTGCTCAAGGCGACGAAGCCGAAGCTGGCGCCGGGGGTCGCGATCGAGATCGTCGCGTGGCCCGCGATCGTGAAGGCCGCGAAGCAGCTGAAGTTCATCGATAGCGATCAGACGACGATGGTCGTCGTGCCGCGCGCCTCGCTGAATGCCTGGGGCGGGCTCGCGGAGGACGGCGAGGACACGCGCGACTTCGACCGTGCCTGCGCCGCTGGTCCACTCGCGACGATCGACGTCGATGGCCGGCCCGCGCTGGTGATCGGCCATGACGCTGGAATGGCGTTTCATCCGACCGCCAAGGGCGGCGTGATCGTCCAATGGATCGGTGCCGACAGCGAGGCCGGCATTCTCGCAGCAGCACTCTCGATCCCCGAGGAGCAGTGGAAGCCGACCAAGCTCCGCTGGAACGTCGGCGATGGCGAGCTCGTGATGATCGCCGCGCCGACGCCGGGCAAGTGCGCGACCTGCGAACGCGTCGACATCAAGATCCCGCCCGGCACCTACGCGCTCCAGGCGTGCGAGCGGTTCCGCGCGGACGTTCGCGTCGGCAAGCAGCTGCAGCCGACGATGCTCGGCGCGGTGCGGCTCGTCAAAAGTTGAGGGCCCGTCGCTCGCGTCGCGGTCCGCGACGCCTGCGGCGAGCAACGGGCGCCGCGCCGCTATCCCTCGCTACAGGAGTGATGCGAGCGCGGGCTACGCCGCGGCCTGCGCGAAGATCGCGTCGACCTCGGCAGCGAGCTTGTCCTCGGAGATGCCCTTCGCGATTGCGAGCTCCTTGATCAGGAGGCCGCGCGCCGTCTCGAGCATCTTGCGCTCGCCAAACGAGAGATCCTTCGACACTCGCAGCACGCTGAGATCGCGAAACACCTCGGCGATCTCGAACACGCTCCCGGTTTTGATCTTCTCCATGTACTCGCGATACCGGCGATTCCATGTCTGGGTGTCGCGCGGGATGTCACGGGCCTTGAGGATCTCGTAGACCTCCTTCACCTGCTTGGCGGTGATGAGATCGCGAAGCCCCACCGAGCCGGCGTTCGTCGTCGGCACCATGATCTTCATGCCGGTGTCGATGATCTTCAGGATGTAGACAGCCGTCTGGCTGCCGCCGAGATCCCGCTGCTCGAGGGCGACCACTTCGGCCACGCCGTGAACGGGATAAACGGCCTTGTCGCCAACTGCGAATGCTTGCTTCAAAGAAACGACCTCGTACCGAGGCATGATAACAGTCGACGTCTCGTCTGTCAAACCAGCACCTTAGCTAACCAGCTTAAATATAAGCGGAAACAGAGGAAGTGCCTCCCCGAACGGTCAGCGTTTCGTGGCGTATTCCACGATCGATGCAACGGCGAACCCGGTCCCGCCCTTGGGCTGAGACGGCCGCGAGCTCGACAGCGAGGCTGGTCCGGCGATGTCGACGTGCACCCACGGCGTATCCTTCGCGAACGTCTTGAGGAACAGCCCGGCGGTGATCGCGCCGCCGAACCGGTCGCCGGTGTTGCGCATGTCTGCGATCGGGCTCTTCAGCTGCTCTCGCAGCCGGATGTTGAGCGGTAGCCGCCACATGTCCTCGCCGGTGCGCTCGGCGACGGTCATCCAGCTTCGTACGAGCTGCTCGTGATCGGACATCACCCCGGCCGTGTACGGGCCAAGCGCGACCATGCACGCGCCGGTCAGCGTCGCGAAGTCGAACATCTCGTCGGGCTGGATCTTCGTGCGCGCGTACGTGATCGCGTCGCCGAGCGTCAGCCGGCCCTCGGCATCGGTGTTGTTGATCTCGACCGTGGTGCCATCCATCGACGTCAGCACGTCGCCGAGCTTGTACGCCCGGCCCGAGACCAGGTTCTCGCAGCATGCTGTGACCGCGTGCACCTCGTATTCGGAGCCGAGCGTCGCGATCGCGTCCATCGCCGAGATCACAGCGGCGGCGCCCGACATGTCGACCTTCATGTCCTCCATCGACTGCGACGGCTTGAGCGAGTAACCACCCGAGTCGAAGGTGACCCCCTTGCCGATGAAGCAGATGCGCTTCTTTGGCTTCTTCGTCGGCTTGTACGTCATGTGGATGAAGCGCGACTCCTGGTCGGAGCCCTGGCCAACGGCGAGGAACATCCCCATGCCGAGCTCGGCGCACTTCTTCGGATCGAGCACGGTGACGGTCAGCGAGCCCTTGTGCTTCTTTGCAATTGCCTGCGCATCGGCGGCGAGTGCGGTTGGCGTGATGACTGCGGCCGGTTCGTTGATGAGATCGCGCGCGTGGTTGACCGCAGCTGCGATCGCGCTGCCGCGTGCGATCGCAGACGCGTACGACTTGGCCTGAGAGGCCGAGTGCTTCTTACCCTTGAGATCGGTCAAGAATCCGAACGACTTCAAGGACGTCGGGCGTTTGTGGTCGTCCCCAGTGAGGTATCGACCGAACTTGTAAGTACCGAGGTAGATGCCCTCGACCGCCATCTGAACCAGCGGAGCCTCGCGATTACCGCCGAGGTTCGGCAGCAGCAAGCCGACCGCAACCGCGCCCGCCTTGATCGCAGCCTGCGCGACGGTCGCCGCCACATCGCGGATGTTCGGATTGGTGAACTCCGCCCGCGAACCG
>JBKJUF010000141.1:0-5605 GCA_046590445.1 Kofleriaceae bacterium | reverse complement strand
CCGCCTCGTCGATGGCGAGGTCCACGTCGCCCTCGCCGAGCGAACCTATGCCGTCGCGATCAGCAACGGCGGACTGCTCGGCATCCTCGATCGCCCCACGTACCAGATCCGGCTCGTAGTCGGCGAGCAAGGGGTACTCAGCGGGCCAACGGATGGCACGGTGGTCTTGCGCGGCCGCAGCCAGTTCCGGGTACGCTGGGACCACGGCATCATCGAGATCCGCGACGTCGCCGCGACCGCTCTAGTCCCCGGTGCTCTCGACGACGAGCTAGCCGTGGCCGTGCAGGTTGCCGACGACCTCGCGCTGCCGTTCAGACAAGGCCAGCTCCTCGCCCGGTTGTTGGGCAGCAAGCCCGAGCTCGTGCTCGTGTCACGCGGCAGCATCGAGGTGATCGCGGGTCTTGGACGGGTGCTGGGTCGCATGCGCGTGTGCCTGAACCTCGAGGTGTGCCAGGTGACCATCGAGGGGCCAAAGGGCGAGCGCGACACCGCGGTGTGGAAGCGTGGCCTCTGGGTGCGCCGACCCGTGCTCGCGCGTGGTCCTGCCGACTGGAGGCAGATCGTCACGGGGCGATCGACGAGAATCCGCGACGACCTCACCGCGGCGCGCGACGCGCTCGCGGAGGCGAGGCAGCAGCTCGCGAGCGCGTCGACCGGCCATCTCGCGGCGTCACGCGAGGCACTGCGGCGCGCACGGGCGAACCTCGTCGACGCGCTCGATGCGCTCGACGACACCATGCTGGCGTTGCCGTCGGCGCACGCCGCGGGCCCTGGGGTCGAAGCGCTCCGGATCGCCAGCCGTCTGCAGCGCGCGAACCTCGAGCTCGCGATCGCTGCCCTCGACGGTTCCGACTCGCCGCCGCGCATGGCCGTCGAGCTTCAGAAGATCCTCGACATCCCGAAGCTCGAAGAGCTTGCACGCGATGCCGATGCGCTGCCGATCAACTCCGAGCGCTGAGCGCGCGACGAGTGCTTTGCCTTGCCCGCTGGGGATTCGAGATCAGTTCTTCGCCTCCGCTGCGCTCCGGCTCGACTATCGCTCGCGTGCTTCGCACGCCCGGTCTCTGGCGCCCGGCGGCCCCTTCGGGTCCGGGATCAGTTCTTCGCCTGCGCGTCGGCGGCCTTGAGCAGATACGTGCGGATGAGCTCGTCGAGGTCGCCGTCGAGGACGCCGCTGACGTCGCTCGACTTCAGCTCGGTGCGGTGATCGTTGACCTGCTGGTACGGGAACAGGACGTAGCTGCGGATCTGCGAGCCCCACTCGATCTTGATGCGGTTCTTCGCGTCCTCGGCGGCCTTGGCCTCGCGCTTCGCGAGCTCGTAGTCGTAGAGCCGGGCGCGCAGCAGCTTGAAGGCCTTATCCTTGTTGGCGTGCTGGCTGCGCTCGTTCTGGCACTGCACGACGACGCCGGTCGGCAGGTGCGTGATCCGCACGGCGGAGTCGGTCTTGTTGACGTGCTGGCCGCCGGCGCCGCCGGCGCGGTAGGTGTCGATGCGGAGGTCACCTTCGTTGATGTCGACGTGGATATCGTCATCGATGTCGGCGGTCACGGTGACCGCGGCGAACGAGGTCTGGCGGCGGCCGTTGGCGTCGAACGGCGAGACCCGCACGAGCCGGTGCACGCCGTTCTCGGCCTTGAGCAGGCCATAGGCGTAATCACCCTCGACCATGAAGGTCGCGCTCTTGATGCCGGCTTCCTCGGCGGGAGCCTCGTCGAGGACCTCGACCTTCCAGTTCTTGCGATCGGCGTAGCGGATCACCATCCGCATCAGCATCTGCGCCCAGTCGGACGCGTCGACGCCGCCGGCGCCCGCGGTGATCTGGACGATCGCGCCGCCGGCGTCGAGATCGCCAGACAGCATGCGCTTGAACTCGATATCGTCGAGCGCCTTGCGGACGTTCGCGACCGAGGTCTCGGCTTCCTTCGCGGAGTCCTCGTCGCTGGCCTCCTCGGCGAGCTCGAGGAGGACCTCGGCATCGGACAGCGCGCGGAGCTGGGCGTCGTAGCCGGTGACGATCTGCTCGAGCTGCTTCTTGGTGCGCAGCACGCCCTGCGCCTTCTTCTGATCGTCCCAGAAGTTCGGGCGCGAGGCGACCGACTCGAGCTCCTCGATCTTCAGGCGCTTCGCGTCGACGTCAAAGTAACCTCCGGAGCTCCACGACCTTCTGGCCGAGCTCCTTCAGCTGCGCCCGCACGGCGCGTGGGTCCACGGTCTCGATCGGCATCGCGTTGGCTATACCCTGGCGCGGCGGAGCTGGACAAGGTCCGACGTTCCGAGCGCGACCGGGTAGTCGCCGGTGAAGCAGGCGGAGCAGAACCCCGCGCCGTTCGGCGACGTGCCGACGGCGGTCATCATGCCCTCGTGCGAGAGGTACGAGAGCGAGTCGCACGTCACGTAGCGGCCGATCTCCTCGACCGAGTGCGAGGCAGCGACGAGCTCGCTGCGGGTCGGCGTGTTGATGCCGTAGAAGCACGGATGCGTCGTGGGCGGCGCGCTGATCCGCAGGTGGACCTCGCGGGCGCCGGCGCCGCGCAGCATCTTGACGATCTTGCGCGAGGTGGTGCCGCGGACGAGCGAATCATCGACGACGATCACGCGCTTGCCGTCGACGATCGACCGCACCGGCGACAGCTTGAGGCGGACGCCGAAGTGACGGATCGAGTCCTGCGGCTCGATGAAGGTCCGGCCGACGTAGTGGGAGCGGATGAGGCCCATTTCGAACGGGATGCCGCTCTCCTTCGAGTAACCGATCGCGGCGGGGACTCCGGAGTCGGGCACCGGGATCACGACGTCACCGTCGATCGGAGCTTCCTGCGCGAGCTTCTGGCCCATGCGCTCGCGCGCCCGGTACACCGACTTGCCGTTGACGAGCGAGTCGGGTCGCGCGAAGTAGACGTGCTCGAAGACGCAGAACGTGGGCGGCTCGGCAGGCGCGGCGATGCGATGACTCGTCATCCCGCCCTTCTCGAAGACCACGATCTCGCCCGGCTCGATCTCGCGGATGAACTCGGCCTCGATCAGATCGAACGAGCAGGTCTCGCTCGATAGCACATAGGCGTCCTTGAGCCGCCCGATCACGAGCGGCCTGAACCCGTTCGGGTCGCGGACGCCGATCATCTTCTCGTCGTTGGTCAACAGGCAGAGCGAGTACGCGCCGCGCACGCGCTTGAGCGCCGCGTTCAGCTTGCCGAGCACGTCCGGCTCGCGCGCCTTGGCCATCAGATGGACGATGACCTCGGTGTCACTCGAGGTCTGGAAGATCGAGCCGCTCGCCTCGAGCTCGGCGCGGAGCTCGGTGGCGTTCACGAGGTTTCCGTTGTGGGCGATCGAGATCGCCCCGCCGGAGTACTCGAAGACGAAGGGCTGGGCGTTGCGGAGCTCGGAGCTACCCGCGGTCGAGTACCGGATGTGCCCGATCGAGCTGGTACCTGGTAATTTGGCCAGTGCGTCCCGGTTGAACGCGTCCGAGACCAGGCCCATGGCGACCTGCTGGCGCAGCTTGTTGCCCTCCACGGCCACCAGACCCGCGGATTCCTGCCCGCGGTGCTGTAGGGCATGCATGCCGAGGTAGGCGATATTGGCCGCCTCGTCGTGCCCGTGGATGCCAAAGACGCCGCACATGTGCCGCTCACTTACCATGCGGGGCTGATCCCCAGTAGCAAACTTGTGGATCTGGTCGGACTGGCTTACCTTTTTCGGAAGTGGCCCGTCTGCTATGGCGCGACGCCCAAGGCATCGAGGGATCTCTCGATCTCGCCTCGGCGGAGATCAAGGTCGGCCGCGCCATGGACTGCGCGATCCGCACCGATGACGCGATGGTGTCGCGTCACCACTCGCGGATCTTCTGGGGCGGCGGCGGTTACGTGCTCGAGGATCTGCAGTCGGCAAACGGCGTGTACTTCCAGGAGCAGCGCGTGCAGAGCCACCTGTTCAAGCATGGCGATGCCGTGCGCTGCGGAAGCCTGTGGTTGCGCTTCGTCGATCTCGCGGCGCCGGCGCCGGCGCCGACACCGGCAGCTGGACCCGCGCCGATGATGCAGCACCCGGGGATGGGCGCGATCGCGCCGATCGGTCCGACCGGTCACGTCGGCGCGCTGGGCGCTGGCCCGGCGATGAGCCAGGGGCCGCAAGCCAACCAGCCGGCGATCGCCCAGGGACCGAGCGAGTCCGATGTCGAGATCCGTGTGCTCCGCCGTCGCGTCGAGCAGCTGCAGACCGAACTACGGGTCTATCGCGCGAACAAGTTCAACCAGGACACCGCGCGGCGCATGGAGGATCTCGAGGCCGATCTCTCGACGATCGAGATCGAGCGCGACAACCTCAAGACGCGCCTCGAGCGCGCCGAGACGCAGATGACGCAGGAGGCCGGTAGCGTGAAAGTCCGCCGCGCCCTCGAGATCGCGGCGATGACTGCCGAGACAGCGGCGTCGCTCAACGATCTGCTGTCGAGCTTGCGGATCGAAGTGATGGCTGCCGAGGGCGAGTTCGAGCAGTACGCGCACAACATCCCGCGCGCCAGCTACGAGCTGATCCGGCAGTCGCTGAAGGAGGCCGCCGGCCGCTGCGACGAGGCGCGCGAGGCACTCCGCAAGCTACGCGAAGTCGCCGACTGAGCTGCGCGTCAGAGGTGCTTCGGCAGGTAGTCGAGGCCGACCCACAGCGCGCCGTGTGCCGCGGTGAGGATCAGCGCCATCCAGAGCGTCGTGGTGATGCCGTCGATCTGGATCCACTTCTTCGCCTGAAAGATCCGCACTGTCACGAGCAGCAGCACCATGTTGACGACGAACGGCATCGCGAAGCCGAGCGCGCCGAGCGTGGCGAGGTTGAGGATCGGCGTGAGCGCCCAGTAGAGGCCGGTGTTGAGCGCGGCGAACACGAACGCGATCAGCGGTGTCGCCCACTTGTTCGAGAGCATCACTTTCGGGTTGCGTTGCGCCGCGATCCAGAACACGAGGCCGAAGATCACGAGCCGCACGCCGAGCTTGATCAGGATGCCAGTCACTCCGTCCATGACAGCGAGTGTGGCACGCCGCTTCGTCCGCGGCGCGGCTCGTGAAGTTCCCCGCCGAGCTCCCCTCCGGTCATTTGCAGGTGCGCTCGCGGAACCGCAGCTCGATGTCCTGGGTCACTGGTCGGACCGTCGGTGTCGTCGTTGGCGAACGAGCGTCATTCGAGCAGGTAGACTCGCAGACATAAGTCGAGTGATTCCGGCTGCTTGATGTTCTTAAATTGTATCCCTGTGAATACAACAATCGACAACTGTCAGTCTCTAGTTACAATTGACTCATGGCGGACGTCCTCGCCAAACCCCGACACCAGCGACACGCAACGTCCCGCCTCCGGCGCCGCCGCGACGATATCTGGATCGCGACGACCGCACTCGCCGCTGCGATGCTCGCCCTGCCTTTCGCGCAGAGCAGCTGGCACGGCCCCGAGGTTGCGTCGGTTCTCGCGGTCGCCGCGACCGCGCTGTTCGCGGGTCAGCGCTGGGCCATCGCGGTCATCGTCGTCGCCGAGCTGCTGCTGATGCCGACGATCTGGCCGCGCGCGTTTCTCGATGACTCGGGTGCGATGATGGCACGCGTCGCGGCGCTATCGACGC
>JBKJUF010000030.1:0-9466 GCA_046590445.1 Kofleriaceae bacterium | reverse complement strand
CCATCTACCCGACGACCACGGAGTTCGGCGGCGAGACGATGGACTGCATCCGCGTCAAGCCGATCGAACCACGTCCCCGCGCGAGCGGCGCGCCCGGCAAGAACGGCAACGGCAAGGCCGCGAAGGGTGCCGAGCTGACCGACGCGATCGCCGACAAGATGACCGAGCAGGGAGGCGGGTTCGTCGCGGACCTCTCGAAGCCGGCCGACGCAGCAGACACCACCGCGACCGCCGAGGGCTCCGATGCTGCGGAGTGATGACGCCGACATCGACGCGCTGCTCGGCTCGGTCGTTGGCCAGAACGGCCAGGCCGCCGAGTTCCCGGTCGCGCCGATCGTGCCGATCAGGGCCGCCTCGAAGTGGGCGAAGGCCACCGCCTCGCAGGCCGCAGCGGTCGCGGAGATGAGCGGCGAGCTCGCCGAGCAGCTCGAGGCGAACGAGGCCGAGCGCGTCGTGGTCGATCCGGCCAGCATCCCTCTCCGCTTCAGTCGCCTCAAGCACATGTCCGCGTCCGCACTGCACTACTGGCAGTCGGTCCAGGACAACAAGGACGACACGATCGCGATGCGGTTCGGCCGCGGCGTGCACGCCCTCGTCCTCAACGAGCCGGTGATCCGATGGCCCGGCAAGACTCGCAGCGGCAAGGTGTGGGAGGCGTTCAAGGCGCAGCACGCCGACAAGGAGATCCTCAACACGAAGGAGTGGGACCGAGCGCACGGCATCTACGAGGCCATCCAGCGGCACCCGATCGCGAAGGACGTGCTGTTCGCCGGGACGATCCTCGAAGAGACGATCGAGTGGGAGCTGGCCGGCCGCAAGTGCACGAGCCGCCCCGACGCGCGCGCCGGCACCGAGCGCCTCGTCGACCTCAAAACCACGAAGTGCGCCGAGCCTCGCAAGTTCGAGCGCGACGCGATGTTCCGCGGATACCACGCCCAGTTCAGTTTTTACGGCCGGGCGATGAAGGAGCGATTCGGCTCGGCGCCCAAGGAGTCGTTGTGCGTCGCGGTCGAGACGGTCAAGCCGTTCCCGATCACGGTGCTCAAGCTGACACCCGCCGCGATCGAAGAAGGCGAGAAGTGCTGGCGGTCGTGGTTCGAGAGCGTGCTCGTCTGCGAAGCCGCCGGCCGCTACCCCGCGTACACAGACGTGATCGAACCGCTGGACGCTCGAGACACCGGCGACGTCGGTCTGATCATCGAAGGCGAAGAGTTCTCGTTCGAGGAGTAAACGCCGTCGGCCACCACCCGACTGATCCTCGGGTGCGATCCGCGCTTCCTCGACGCGGGGCCAACGAACGTGTCGGGCGCCGGTCACTTCAACGTGGCGCACTTTTCTTTCATCAGCGGAGCAGCCAATGAAAATCGTCACCCTCAGCGTTTCCAATTTCAAGCGCATCAAAGACCTCACGATCACGCCCGACGCGGATCGCGCTCTCATCCTGATCGGCGGCCGAAACGGACAGGGCAAGTCATCGCTGATCGACGCTCTCACGGCGGCGTTCGGAGGCAAGAAGTCGCAGCCCCAGGACCCGGTCCGTCACGGCGCCGAAGAGGCCGAGATCGTGATCAAGCTCGACAACGGTCTGACGATCCGCCGGACGATCACGCCGGACGGTGACAGCAAGCTGGAGGTCCGCGACGAGCTCGGAGCGCGCAAGGCACCGCAGCAGATGCTCGACGGCCTCGTCAACGGCCGATTCCTCGACCCGCTCTCCTTCCTTGCGCTGCCCGCCAAGGAGCAGCGCGCGGCCCTGATGAAGCTGATCCCCAACGCTGATCGCATCGCCGAGATCGACGGCAAGCGCGAGCGGTGCTTCTCGAAACGCACCGAGGTCGGCCGCGATCTGACGCGTGCGCAGGGCGAGATCTCGCGCCTGCCCGAGGTCCAGGTCGGCACACCGATCGATGTCGCTGCGCTGACGACTGAGGCGAAGCGGCTCGATCTGCAGTGGCGCCAGGTCGACACACTCGCCCAAGCGCGTGACGCGTGCGAGCGTGACACCACCAACGCGAAGGCGCGCCTCGCAGAGATCAACTCCGAGCGCGCCAAGGTCGACGCCGAGATCGAGCGCCTGAAGGCCCGCTCGGTTCAGCTCGGGATCAAATCAGCTGACTGGGCGAAGGACGTCGAGACCTGTAACGCGACCGAGGCCAACGCCACCGTGGCGCTCGATGCCGCGCAGGATGAGCGGGACAATCTCCGGCCCCTCCGTGAACAGATCGACGCGGACATCGCGCGTGCAGGCGAGCACAACCGCAAGGTGTACGCCGACGAGGCCAGCAACAAGCGTCGCGCCGAGGCCGCCGAGACCGTCGCGGCGCTCACCAAGGAGGTCGACGACCTGACGAAGGTGCTCTCGACGATCGACGCGCGCAAGCTGGCCATCCTCGCTGACGCCAAACTCCCCGTCGCTGGCCTGAGCATCAACGACCACGGCATCACGCTCAACGACGTGCCCTTCGTGCAGGCCAGCGGCGCCGAGCGACTGCGCGTGGCGCTAGGTCTCGCGATGGCGGCCGCGCCGCAGCTCGAGGATGTCTGGATCCGCGACGGCGCCCTGCTCGACGAGGAGTCGCTGGAGCTGGTTGCAAAGCAGGCGCTCGCCGCGGGTAAGCGGCCGTGGATCGAGCTCGTCGGCACGAAGGAGCCCGGCGTGATCGTCATTCAGGACGGGCAGGTGAAGTCGTGACCCTCGCGGAATCGCTGCGCGCCGCCAAGGAGCGAAACGCGACGCTCAGCGATGCCGACACTCGCATCGCCGAGACGATCACAGCGCTCGAAGAGGCACTGCGTGCGCACATCAACATCCGCATCCGCATCCCGATCGACGACCAACGCTTTCTCGCGTTCGGAAAGATCGGCGGCGCATGGCGGTTGCTGGTCGAGGGGGCCAAGGAGCAGCAAGCTCTCGCGTCGAGCCCGAGGGATGTCCGGACGATGGTGCTCGCCGATGGTCTCGTCGAGAAGTTGATCCGCGACGCCGCTGCGCAGCTCGACAAGCAGATCGAGGAGCGCAGACGAGCGCTCGACGCGGCCAGCACGATCTTCAACGCCCTGAACAAGGTAGGTGCACCATGACCCGCATCGTCATTCTCGACTGCGAGACGACCGGCAAGGAGGTCGCGCGCGATCAGGCAGCGCTGCGCGAATACATCGAGGCCCGCTCGATACCGATCCCCTTCGCCGGATGCTGGCTGTGGCTGCTGTCGTTCGGCAATCACGGCTACGGCAACGTGTCGCGATCGAGGACCAGCACAGGAAAGTCGGGCACCGCCCATCGCCTTTCGCACGAGGCATTCAAGGGTCCGATCCCGGACGGCATGCTCGTGCAGCACAGCTGCGACAACAGGTGGTGCGTCAACCCTGACCACCTGTCGGCCGGCACCGATCAGACCAACGTCGATGACATGTACCGCAAGGGACGGGCGAACCGCGCCGGTCGAGAGTTCCCGCCGCACCCGAAGCGGAAGCTGACCGTCGACGAGGTGCTGGCGATCCGAGCGAGCGGGGAGAGCCTCAGCGCCCTCTCTCGACGCTTCGGGATCTGGAAGCGGGCAATTCACCTGATCAAGAAGCGCGCGACCTACCGAAATGTAGTCGCCGCAAAGGAGAGCGCGTCGTGATCATCATCGACACCGAGACCACCGGTCTGAACACGTCAAGTGATCAGATCATCGAGATCTGCGTCAGCGTGAACGACGTGCCAAAGGTGTGGCGCGTTCGCCCTACGGTCGCGATTCCCGCGGCGTCCACGGCGGTGCACGGCATCACCGACGCTGACGTCGCCGCGTGTCCTCCGTTCGCTGCTGTTGCGGCGGAGATCGTCGCGGTCGTTTCTGCCGCGGAGGTCATCGTAGGTTTCAATCTGCGGTTCGACCTGGACATCATCCACGCCGAGATCGAGCGCGCCAACCTGCCCCGGCTCGACCTGACCACCACGCAGGTCGTCGACGTGCTCCGGCTGTGGCACCACGTCGAGCCGCGCACCTTGATCGCCGCGCACGAGCGGTTCGTGGGCGCCCCGCTCGACAACGCGCACGCCGCGAGCGCCGATGTGGCAGCGACCGGCCGCGTGCTGTCCGCGATGCTCGATCGGTTCGGCTTGGCCGATCGCGCGTGGCCCGAGCTCGCCGCGATCGCGAACCCGTTCTCCGGGCGCGCGAATTGGATCGGCCCGTCGCACCACATCCAGTGGGAGAACGGCGTGGCGATCCTCGCGTTCGGCAAGCACCGCGGCGCTCGCATCGACCAGGTTGACCCGGGCTTCCTGCGCTGGGTGCTCGGCAAGGACTTCCCGCAGCACGTCAAGGAGGTCTGCATGGCCGCGCTCGGCGC
Source organism: Kofleriaceae bacterium (assembly GCA_046590445.1). GTDB lineage: Bacteria > Myxococcota_A > Polyangia > Haliangiales > Haliangiaceae > JABFXX01. The sequence continues at coordinate 5,128 of JBKJUF010000030.1, read as the reverse complement.
GCAGGGCGATCAGCTCTGGGCGCGGATTCTTGCGCAGTTCCCGCGCACGGCGTCGCAGCAGGAGGCCGCGTAGCCATGCTGTCCGCCGAAGCCAACGCGATCATCATCGCGCTCCGAGACGGCCTCTCGCGGCTCGACGAGCACAAGAGCCAGCCCGAGCGGGACCTCGTCTACCAGGCCATCGCCTCGCACATGCGCTCGGCCGCGCCGATGGCGTTCGTGGGCGCCCCGGCCGAGCTCGTGCCCACCTCGGACGCACTGATCGATCTCGGCGCCGGGCAGCTTGTTCGGCTGCGCGTGCTCGACGGCCGGCTCAACATGTACGTCTGCGAGGCGGCCTCGCATGACGTCAACGTCGTCCTCGATGACTCGAAGCGCGAGCAGCTGCGCGCAGCGTTGGGAGTGGTGCGGTGATGGAGCCCAAGTCCATCCGCGCGGCATCTGCGGCGACCAAAGGAAGGTGGCGTAGATGCGCGCTCTCACCCTGATTCAACCGATGGGATCCGCAATCGTCATGGCGCACCCAAAGGCGAAGCGCCACGAGAACCGACCGCAAGATCTGCCCGAGTCGATGCGAGGCGTCGAGACCGTCGTCGCCGTTCACGCCGGGAAGAAGTGGGACAACGAGTACGCGGACACCATCCACGACATCACGGGGATTCAGATGTGGCGTGGCCAGGAGCCAGAGGGCGCCGTCATCGGCGTCATGACGCTGACCGGTCGCGTGTACGCCGCTAACTACGACGACTGGTACATGAACGACGGCCGCACGGTTCAGCGCGTCGGCGAGAAGCCGAGCGAGTGGTGCTTCGGTCGATTCGCGTACGAGATCAAGGACGCGACAGCGATCGCGACGCCTGTCCCGTGCAAGGGCGCACTCGGATTCTGGACGCTCGCGCCGGACCTCGAGCGCCAGGTGGTCGAGCAGCTCGGGGAGCAACCTCGCATGTTCCCCAAGTGCGTCGGCACTACGCATCTCGCGCCAACGAACAGCCAGTGCAAGGCGTGCGGTCTCTACGGGCAGCGATGCGAGCTCACGGAGCGTGCAGCGTGAAGCTCCGCCCTCCAATCGTCCGCACCTGGGTCGGCCCTGACGACATCATTTTTGACAACTTCGCCGGTGGTGGCGGGGTCTCCGAGGCGTTCCTGCGCGCGATCGGTCGATCACCAGACCACGCGATCAACCACGACGCCGAGGCCCTGGCGATGCACGAGGCCAACCATCCGACGACGAAGCACCACTGCGAATCGGTCTGGAAGGTCGACCCGGTGAAGCTGTGCGCGGGCAAGCGCTGCGCCGCGGCCTGGTTCTCGCCGGACTGCAAGGACCACTCGACCGCGAAGGGCGGCAAGCCCGTCGACAAGAAGATCCGCGCGCTCGCGTGGCTGATGATCCGCTACGCGAAGCTCGTCGCGCCGCCGGTGATGTTCCTCGAGAACGTGCCTGAATTCGAGCAGTGGGGACCGTGCATCGAGATCGACGGCGAGACGCGCCGTGATCCGAAGCGAAAGGGTCAGACGTTCCGCCGTTTCGTGCGGAAGCTCGAGAGCTACGGCTACGTCGTCGAGTGGCGCGTGCTCACGTGCTCGGACTACGGGTCACCGACGTCGCGCCGACGCTTGTTCCTCGTCGCAAGGCGAGACGGACTGCGGATCGTATTCCCCTCGCCGTCGCATGGACCGGCGCTCACCGGCCTCAAGCCGCATCGGACCGCGGCCGAGTGCATGGATTGGAGCCTGCCGTGCCCGTCGATCTTCATGAATGCCCGAGAGGCGGCGCTGTACACGAAGGACACCGGCACCAGAATCAAGCGCCCGCTCGTCGACAACACGCTCGAACGCATCGCTGCCGGCATCAAGGAGTTCGTCCTCGATTCGCCGGCGCCGTTCATCGTCACGTTGCGCGGCACCGAGCGCGGACACATCCGGTCGTCGTCCCGCAGTGTCGACGAGCCGCTGCGGACGATCAGCGGCGAGGGTCAGCATCACGGGATCGTGGTGCCGATCCTCGTCCAGACCGGATGGGGCGAGCGGGAAGGCCAGCGACCGCGATACCTCGACATCAACAAGCCCTTGGGCGTCATCGTCGCTGGAGGCGTGAAGCACGCACTCGTCTCGGCGTTCCTCTCGAACGGCAACAGCCTCCGCGAGACAGGCGGCTCGAACGTCGGGCACGCCGCGGATCGCCCGATGTCGACCATCACCGGCCAGCGGCAGAAGAGCCTCGTCGCGCTCGGTCTGGCGCGAGAGTACGACCCGAAGCGTGCCGCGCGCGTGGCCGCATTCCTCATTCGCTACAACGGCACGAGCATCGGCCAGCGCCTCGACGAGCCGCTCACCACCGTCGACACCCGCGACCGTTTCGCGCTCGTGACCGTCAAGATCGACGGCTTCACGTTCGTGATCGATGACATCGGGTATCGCATCCTGGAGCCCCGCGAGCTCGCCCGCGCGACCGGCTTCGACGACTCGTACGTGCTCGACCCGATCGGGCCGGGCGGGGAGCCGCTGACACGCACGGCGCAGGTCCGCATGATCGGCAACGCGGTGCCGCCCGATCCGGCGGCGGCGCTGATCGCGGCGAACCTGTCGGAGGCGGCGTGAATCGCGCCCATCGACGAGCGCTGATCTGCGAGGCGCGATTCCGTGCCGGTATCTGGCTAAAGACTGACGTCGAGGGCGGCGCGGTCGATAGTGTCCGCGAGCGACACCCCGACTACACCGAGGAGGATTTGCTCGTGATCGAGCACGAGATTATGCGCATCGCCAGCAAGCTCATCACGGAGAGCGCGCCATGACCGTCTGCTCGACCTGCAACGACACGCATCGCATGTCACTTGGCGAGCGCGACGTCATGTGCACGCGCTGCCCGACGCCATGCTGGGGCTGCGGCAAGGGCGGACCGTTCTGTACGACGACGCCGTGCGGGTGTTGGTGTCATCGCGGACCGGCATGCTCGCTGTGCAGCCGATGGCTCGGCCGCGAGGTCTCTGACGGCACGCACTACAACTGCCGTCGCTCGCTCGCCATCCACGTCTCGATCCTTCTGCGCAACCTGGTCGACCTCGGGATCGCTGCGCGTGCATTCAGCCTCGGCCTCTACAACACGGAATGCGCGAACGTGTATCCGTCGGTGGAGTGGATGCCCGGCTGCGGCAAGGAGGCGCCATGACCATCACCTGGCGACCCGGCCCGCCGCCCGGCCGTGGCGCGTGGTGGATTATCATCGACGAGCGCGTCCTGCCCGTCGACGTCAGTCCGGCGCTGGTCGATTGGAACAACCTCGACGCGCCCCTGCTGCTCAAGATGCTCGGAGGTGGAGCGTATCCGTTCGAGACCGCGAAGGAGAAGATCACGCATCACGCGGCGCTGAATCCGCCGGAGGGACCGCGTCCATCGCCGCAGCCTCGCCCCAAGCCAGACGGCCTCAGCGAGAAGCCATGCCGCGAGTGCGGCGTCCGGCACGAGTTAGGCGAGTTCCCCGTCGCCTCATTCGCGTACACGACGATCGCCAAGACCGACGGCAAGGTTCCGATCCCTGCAGGCGCGCGCGTGTTCGTTCGCGAATGGTCGCAGTACGGCGGGCCGATCTACTACCGCGTTCACCTCGACGGGCAGCCGAACGTCCGCGAGAACTACTCGCCCTGCGAGCTGGAGAAGTCGTGAGCGTCTACGTCGACCGCGCCCGCAACGGCTTCGGCCGCATGGTGATGTGCCACATGATCGCGGACACGCCGGAGGAGCTGCACGCGATGGCGGATCGCATCGGTGTGGCTCGACGCTGGTTCCAGACGCCACCGAAGGCGAGCTTCTGGCACTACGACATCGCGCAGACGAAGCGCGAGCTCGCGATCAAGGTCGGCGCGATCGACTGTGACCGCACCACGTTCGTCACGGCGCTGCGACGTATCCGCGAGTCGCTGGTGTTCGGCGACCTCCTAGCGATCAACCAGGGAGCACGATCGTGAGCGGCCCACTTCAGCCACCAATCGTTATCGTCGAGGACGAGGTTCTCGACGTCAAAGGCGCCGCCCAGCTGCTGCGCATGGGCACGAACGCTATCTACGATGCATGCGGGAGCGGCAAGATTCCGCATCGACGGATCGGCAACCGGTTGAGATTCTCCCGGGCCGCGCTGCTGCGGTGGCTCGGCGGCGAAGATACCGTCGATCCGTGTGGCCCTATCGGTGCGTCAGAAAGGCAGTGATGTCTGTTCGACGCGATTCAAGAACCGGGCGTTGGTTTTTCCGCGCCTGGGTGAACTTCGGCAACGGCCGACGTGAGCGGGTTTTCGGCACTCCTGGAAAGAAGGAGTTCCGAGACCTCGCGAACACGAAGGTCGGAGCACAACAAGCAGAGCAGCGGGCGATCACCGCTGCACTGTCGGGCGCGCCACTGGTGCCCGCAGCCGCGAAGGAGGCAGAGAAAACCATTCGTGAACACGCCGTGACGTTCCTCGAGACATACAAGCCGGGTCAGAAGGCGGCAGAGCGTCGAGAGAAGCGTCGGGTGTTGAACACGCACTTGTTGCCGGTGTTCGGGGACCTGACGATCTCGAAGCTGACGCAGCAGCACCTCGACAAGTACGCGAACGCCGAGCTCGCGCGCATCGGTCCGCGTGGTGGGCCCATCACGATCAAGTACGTGAACAACCAGCTCACGGTTCTGTCGACCATGATCAAGTACGTCACGGGCGAAAGCAGCAAGCTCCGCTTCAAGCTGGACGGGATGGAGGGCGAGATTCACGCGGTCGACCCGTACGATGTGGACGGGATGCTCGCGATCGCCCAGGACGACTTCGACCGCGCGATTGTGTTGTTCGCGTCAGAGGCTGGACTTCGCGCCGGCGAGATCCGCGGCCTGCAGCGGACCGACATACGTGATGGCCAGGTGACGGTTCGCCGCGCGCTCGACAAGCGCACGAACGAGCTCGTCGCACCGAAGCACAACAAGGTGCGCACCGTTCCGATGTCGCCGCGGCTCGAGCAGGTCGTTGCTCGGCTGCCGCTACGTGGGTTGTGGGTCATCGCGGAGCCCGATGGTGGGTTCGTGACGTACGAACACATGCTCGATCGCGTGAACGCGCTGTACCGTGCCGCTGGCGTTGCTCGGCCTCCCAAGCCGATCC
>JBKJUF010000666.1:0-3427 GCA_046590445.1 Kofleriaceae bacterium | reverse complement strand
ATGCCGACGCCGACGACCGAGACCTTCGCGATCTCGTCGTCGTAGGTGACGCGCTCGCCACCGCTGCCGACGAGGTCCGGCACGTTGGCGCACAGGATCTCGACGGCCCGCTTGCGGTCGCCGCGCGGCACCGTGAACGTGAGGTCGGTCGTGCCGTCGGTCGCCTGGTTCTGGACGATCATGTCGACCGAGATGCCGCCGTCCGCGAGCGGCGCGAACAGCTTGCCGGCCACGCCCGACGTATCCGGCAGATCCTTGCAGGTGATCTTGGCCTCGTCCTTGGCCACCGTGACACCCGAGACGACGACGTTCTCCATGGCAGTCTCCTCGGGGACGACCCACGTCCCCGTTGCATTCGAGAAGCTCGAGCGAACGTGGATCGGCACGCCGTACTTCATGCCGAGCTCGACCGAGCGGATCTGTAAAACCTTCGCACCGAGCGACGCGAGCTCGAGCATCTCCTCGTAGCTGATTCGCTCGATCTTGCGCGCGGTCGGCACGACGTTGGGATCGGTCGTGTAGACGCCATCGACGTCGGTGTAGATCTCGCAGACATCGGCCTTGAGCGCCGCGGCGATCGCGACGCCGGTCGTGTCCGAGCCGCCACGGCCGAGCGTCGTGATGCTGCCGTTTTCGTCGACGCCCTGGAACCCGGCGATCACCGCGATCTCGCCGGCGGCGAGCGCGTCCTTGATCGGCTGGCTCTCGATCGAGACGATGCGGGCGCGCGAGAACGCGCTGTCCGTGACGATCTTGCACTGGTGCCCGAGGAACGAGCGCGCCTTGCCGCCGGCTGCGCGGATCGCGAGCGCGACCAGGCCGACCGAGACCTGCTCGCCGGTCGCCACGATCACATCGACCTCGCGATCGTTGGGATCGTCCTGGAGCTGGCGCGTCAGCTCGAGCAGGCGGTTGGTCTCGCCCGACATCGCCGAGACGACGACCGCGACCTGGTGTCCCTCGCGAGCCGTCGCGACGCAGCGTGCCGCGACGCTACGCATCCGCTCGATCGAGCCGACGGAGGTGCCACCGAACTTCTGGACGATCAACACGGCGAGGAAAGCTACACGTGCATGCGCCCGTGGTACAGGCCGGACGTGTCGAACGACGTGCCGAACGACGTGCCGAACGACGTGCCCTCCACCACCGCGCGGATCGTCTTGTCGACGTTCCCCGGCCCCGACAAGGCAGCCGAGGTCGGCCGCGTGCTCGTCACCGAGCGGCTGGCGGCGTGCGTGAACCTCGTGCCCGCCGTGCGATCTATCTATCGCTGGCAGGACGCCGTGCAGGACGAGACCGAGACGCTTGCCATCATCAAGACGACCGTCGATCGGCTCGCCGCGCTCGCGGCACGCCTCGTCGAGCTCCATCCGTACGAGGTGCCCGAGGTCGTCGCGCTACCGATCGTCGGTGGCCACGCGCCCTACCTCGCGTGGATCACCGACTCGACAAGGTAGCTACGGACCGACGATGCAGGTCGCGCAGGTGTTCTGATCGAGTCCCGGGGGGCACAGCGAGGGATCGAAGATGCATCCGAAGCACTCGAGCGGATCGGCCGGGCACGTGCCGCCGCTCGTGCTGCAGTCGCCTGCGCAGTTCGCCGAGCTCTCGCCCTTCGACATATCGCAGGTGCCGTCGCCACAAACCGCGCCGACCGGGCAGTCGGCCGCGCACGTCGATGGCTCGTTGCCCTCGCACACCGCGTTCCCGCAGACCTCGTTGTTGCCGCCGCCGGTACCGCAGTCGGACTGGCAGACGCCGATCTCGCTGGACGCGCAGACCGCGTCGCCGCAGACGGGGGCGCTTGAGGGTGGCGGGTCGGTCCCGTCATCGCCGCCGCCACCATCGGTGGTCGCGCACGCAGCAAACATTGCAGCACTGAAGAATGCGAGCAGCGTTGTGGTCCTCATCGCGCGGCATCGTACTAATCGCAAGTACGAGATCAACGACAAACTGCGCAAAGCACGCAGATAAGAGCAGCCACACGCTGATCAGCCACCTTCGGCCCCATACACTTCATGTGCAAGTCGACGATCGAGCGCACGCCGTAGCGATGCGTTTTCCGGTCGGACCAGGTGCGGATCCTCGTCGAGAACTGCGTCGGCATGGCGCCGCGCTTCGAGCAGCAGCTCGGTATGCTGGTGTAGGTCACCGTAGCGAAGTCTCGGCACCCCGGCCTGACGCGGCCCCAGCAGCTCGCCCGGTCCACGCAGCGCGAGGTCTTCCTCCGCGATCCGGAATCCATCATTGGTCGCGACCATCGTGGCCAGTCGCGACTCCGCATCTGGACCGAGCGCGCCCTGCGTGATCAGCACGCAGTGGGCGGCGCCATCCCCGCGCCCGACCCGGCCGCGAAGCTGGTGAAGCTGCGCGAGCCCGAACCGATCGGCGTCGTGGATCACCATCACCGTGGCCGCCGGCACGTCGACCCCGACCTCGATCACCGTCGTCGCGACGAGCACGTCGAGCCGCCCGGCCTTGAAGGCGCGCATCACCTGATCGCGCGCGACGACATCGAGCCGGCCGTGGACGAGGCCGACGCGGACAGTCGGCAACGCGGACGCGAGCTCGCGGGCGACCGTGGTCGCATCCTTCCACTTGGTCGCTGGCTCGTCGCCGTCGTCGTCGCCGGGCTCCACCTTCGGGCAGACGACGTAGGCACGCTCGCCGGCGGCGACGCGCTCGGCGACCAGCTTGTAGGCCGCGGTGATGCCGCGGGCGCCGGTCACCAGCTTCGTCGCGATCGGCTTGCGCCCGGGCGGTAGCTCGTCGAGCAGCGACGTATCGAGGTCACCGAACGCGGTGAGCGCGAGGGTGCGCGGGATCGGCGTCGCCGTCATCACGAGCAGGTGTGGCGCGCCCTGGCCGTCTCCCTTATCGCGCAGCTTCGTGCGCTGGGCGACGCCGAAGCGGTGCTGCTCGTCGATCACGACGAGGCCGAGCGCCCCGAACCCCACGGACTCGGCGATCAGCGAGTGGGTGCCGATCAGTACGTCGATCTGTCCGGCCGCGAGGAGCGCGAGCCGCGAGGCGCGCACGCCCTTTGGCGTCGACGCGGTCAAGAGCTCGATCCGGAGCCCCGCCAACAAGCCAGCCCCCGCAGACGCCCCCGCGAGGGGGGCCCTCGGCGCAAGGTGAGCGCCATCCTTGGTTCGCTGCGGACAGCGCTCGATCGAGACGCCTCGGGCCCACCGCGTCCAGGTCTCCGCGTGCTGCTCGGCGAGTAGCTCGGTCGGTGCCATCACCGCGGTCTGGCGGCCGGCGCGCGCGACTTGCAGCGCGGCGGCGAACGCGACCGCGGTCTTGCCCGCGCCAACGTCGCCCTGGAGGAGCCGGCTCATCGGGACCTCGTTCGTGAGGTCGCCCGCGAGCTCGTCGACGGTACGGCGCTGGGCACCGGTCAGCGCGAACGGCAACGCCGCGCGCA
>JBKJUF010000529.1:0-6404 GCA_046590445.1 Kofleriaceae bacterium | reverse complement strand
CCTCGCCGGAGCTCGCACCCGCGCGGGTCGTCTCAGCTTCTCGGGGAGTCCCACGATGAAGTCGATCCTCCATCTCTCCGACCTCCACTTCGGGACCGAGATCCCGGAGGTCCTCGCCGGGCTTCGCGCCGATCTCGTGCGCGAGCGGCCGACGCTCGTCACGATCTCGGGTGACCTCACGCAGCGCGCGACGCCCGACCAGTTCCGCGCCGCGCGCGCGTTTCTCGACGAGTTGCCGTCGCCGTACATCGTCGTGCCGGGCAACCACGACGTTCCGCTCTACAACCTGTACGAGCGGTTCTTCCGGCCGCTGCGGCGCTACCGGAAGTACGTCACCGACGATCTGACGCCGGAGTTTCAAGCCGATGATCTCGTGGTCATGGGCATCGCCACCGCGCACGGCAAGACGTTCAAGAACGGCCACATCGAGCCCTCGCACCTCGCGCATATCTGCACGACGATGACGCCGAGCCCGGCACGCTGGAAAGTCCTCGTCGCGCATCACCCGTTCTCGATCCCGCACGGTGTCGACGACGAGCCGCTGCACGGCGCGAAGCAGGCGATGCCTCGCCTCGAGGCATCGGGCGTCGACATCATTCTCACGGGTCACCTCCACGTCGCGCACTCGACAGACGCCGCCGGGTTTCGCACCGACGATCGTCGGGTCGTCGAGGTCCACGCCGGTTCGGCGATCTCGCACCGCCTGCGCGGCGAGAGCAATGGCTATAACCGGCTCGAGGTCGACGGTCCGGTGTTGCGCCTCGTCAACCGGCTCTGGGACGGCGCTCGCTTCGTCGATGGGCCCTCGAAGTTGTACCGCCGCGAGGAGGCGCGCGACGGCGAGCCAACCTTCATCAAGCTCGAGACCAAGGAAGGTACGCAGGTACCCGTCGAGAAGTGACGGTCACGACGCGGAGTTGATCGGGACGCCGGTGACCAGCACGTAGTACTTGCCGGTGACGAACACCTGGCGGTCGTGCTGCTGGAGGTACTTGCGATAGAACGCGACGTCCTTGACGAGCAAGCCGAGCTCGGGTTGGCGAAAGTTCTTCATCCGCGTGCCGTACACGATCTCGCCGTCGACGTAGCGACAGTTCGGGAAACCGAAGATCACCGCGCCGTCGGGTGCGAGGTGGCGCTGGACGACCTGGCGCACGAGCGCGCGATCGTCGAGGCCGGTGCTCTGCAGCGTGCCGATCGAGACCACGAGATCGAAGGTGCCGAGCTCGAGCGCCGCGAGATCCGCGAGGTCGGCCGCGTGCAGCGACGCATCGGGAAACCGTGCGCGCGCGATCGCGATCGCCGACACGCTGTGATCGATCCCGACGAACGTCGCGCCCGGCAGCAGACGGCGCAGCAGCGCGAGCTCGTCGCCGGTGTTGACGCCGAGATCGAGCACGCGCGGTGCCGGCGGTAGCTTCGCGCGCGCGACGGCCTCGCTGAAGTCGACGACGAAGCCCGGCTCCTCGAGCTTGCTGACCCGGGCGAACGCTGACGCCGCGCCGTACTTCTCGGTGACGTCGGCAGCGGCGGCGAGCGGCGCGGCGGCGGCGGCGCGGGATAGCCGCTCGAAGCGCAACTCGACGAGCGGTCGCGCGACCAGCCGCGGGGTCGCGAGACGCAGGCCCAGCCGCTCCGCGAGATCGACCCACACCCGCCATGGCCGGTGCACGTGATCGATGGCGTCGTCGTGCGGGACGCGCTCGCCGGCGTAGCGGCCGCGGCCACGGTCTGGATCGAGGACGCAGATCGCCAGCGTGGTCGCACCGGCGGCGAGCTGCGCCTCGATGAACGCGAGGATCTCGACGAGGGCCTCGCCGCGGAACACCCGAGGTATCACCGGGTTCTCGCCCGGCGTCATGCGCGCTTGCGCTTGGCCGCTGACGACTTCGCGACAGCCGGCTTGGTGGCGACGGGCTCGGCGACCGGATCGGCCACCGTGACCTGTACCCTCCTGCGCGGCGGCCAGAACGCGACAACGGCCGCTGGGATCACGGGCCACAGCCAGATCATCCACAGCGGCGCCTTGATCACGTTGACCGCCATCAGCACCGCGATCACGACGAGCATCGCGAGCCGGCCGCGGGCGTAGAGCTGACGCCGCCGCGGTGACATCACGAGCAGCAGGATGTCGAGCGGGATCAAGATCAGCGCCGTCTCGTTCCACCGCACGTACGGCAGCGGGCTGATCACGGCGAGGCCCCAGAACACGAGGCCGAGGAAGGCCGGGGGGATCACCGCGATCGCCATCCCCGCACGCTCGAAGCGCCCCCACAACCGGGTCAGCCACGCCGGTGCGGTCAGCAGCAGCACGAGCAGCGCCATCCACACCCGGCCACTCGGACCGTCGCGTAACGGCGGCGGACCGATGCGCTCGTAGATCGCGATCGGCGTGACGCCCCATCGCTTGTGCGTCGCCTCGCGCAGATAGTCGGGCAGGAACATGCGCTCCCAGTAGCTCGGCACGCGATCGGTGACGCGTCCCATCGCGATGTCGGTGATCAGCAGCGGGAGGCGCATGCCGTAGAAGCCGTCTCGCGCGAGATCGCGGAACGTGCGGCCGTCGGGCGGATCCTTCATCGACGACAGCGCGCCACCTGTCGCGTTGTCGAGCACGTCGCGTACGCGGGTCGTGCAGTTGTCCCAGAAGTGGTCGTACGCGTAGTAGCGGTTGTCGTCCTGGACGTCGGTCTCGAGCTTGGCGATCGATGCCTGCGTCTGCTCGGGGGTCAGCGGCAGCGGCTGGATCCAGATCGTGCGATCTGCATGGTGATAGACCCAGAGCAGCTCGCCGGGTTCCTGACGGCCGACCCAGAAGCTCTTGGTGCCGCGAAAGAACCCCCACGCCATGTGGAGCGGGCGGTGGAAGTCGCCGATGCCGTAGTTGTAACAAGTGTCGTCGTTCGGGTTGTCGTAGTGCGCGCAGATCGCGATGTGCCCGTGGCGTTCCCACATCAGCGAGCCGATGCCCATCGTGACGAGCACGAGCGCGGGCTTCGGCTGGTCCTTCACGACCGCGCGAAAGCGCTGCATCACCTCACGCAGCGAGGGCTTGCCGGCGGGGCCGGGCGTAGGATCCGGCCCCGCGTGCGCGAGGCCACCGAGGCACACGAGGACGATGGCCACCGACGCGATTCGACGCAGCATTCTCGAGGAGTGTGTTGCGGACCCGCCGCCCGCGCAAGCGATGAGCACGGCTAGTGCAGCGCGGTCGCGTCGCTGCCGCTGATGTTGACGTCGTCGCTCCAGTTGGTCGGCAGCGCGTCGAGCATGCTGGCGTCGAGGGTCATGCCGTCGGGCAGGAGCCTGCGAAGATCTGCGAGCAGATCCTCGGCGGTCGCGTAGCGCGCCACGGGATCGAGCAGGAGCGACCGATCGACGATCGCGCAGATCGCATCGCCGAGATGCGGCGCGTGGGTTCGCACCGGCTTCGCGGGACGCGCGCAGATCGCGACGACGAGCGAGCCCAGCGTCGCGGCCTCGGCGTGCGGCGTCGTGCCGGTCAGCGCCTCGTGCAGCACGCCCCTACAAGGCCCTGTTCGCGCTGGTGTAGTGGTCGACCGGCCACACGTCGCCGGGACCGACGAGCTTGCCGTCGACGCGCCCGTCGCGCTCGAAGATCGCCTTGCTGACGATGGCGAGGATGTCGGGCACGGGCGAATCGTACCCGAGGCCGGGTGCGGAGCGCGCGGCTGCGTATCGATGGCGCGCGGAACCTGGCACAATCGCGCGATGCGTGCGGCGGTACTCGGCCTCGTCGTCGTCGGCGGCGGCTGCGGCTTCTCGGCGAGCACGGGCAACGCGCCGGGCGATGGCACCCGACTCGACGCGAGCGACGACGGGGGCGGCTGTGCCTCGTACTCGCTGCTGTTCGACTCGTGCACGCAGCCACCCGGCGGGACGACCGAGATGACGCTCGCGGGGACGAATTCGTACAACACGACGACCCACGTGCTGACCACGCCCACGGGCACGCAGATGCCGATGCACCTCGTGATCGAGGGCGGCGCCGGGCCGGTCGATATCGTGTTCGTCAGCTCGTTCACGCTCGCGGAGGGGGCGACGTTCCGTGCGCTCGGCGAGCGCGCGTTCATGATCGCGGCGAGTGGCCTCGTGCAGATCGATGGCACGCTCGAATCGATCGGACCTGGCGCGGGATCGCGGACCGACGCGGTGTGCCTGACCTCGACCGGCAGCAAGGGCATCAACAACACCGGCGGCGGCGGCGGTGGTGGCGGCGGCGGCTTCCAGGGCAAGGGCGGCGATGGAAGCAAGGGCGACGACGATGGCAACCAGGTCAGCGGCGGAGTGGGTGGCGTCATGATCGCGCGGCCCGCGGGTCCCACGGGCGGTTGCGATGGCGGCGCGGGTGGTGCGGCGAACGGTGGCAGCGGTTCGGGCGGCGATGGCGGAGGCGCCGTCGTGATCTCGTCGGGGACCTCGATCGAGATCTCGGCGACCGGCAAGCTCAACGTCGGCGGCGGCGGCGGGCGGCCCGGCGGCGGCAGCGGCCGCGGCGCTGGCGGTGGCGGATCGGGCGGGATGATCCTGCTCGAGTCCGCGAGCGTGAAGGTGCGCGGCGTGCTCGCGGCGAACGGCGGCGGTGGCGGCGAGGGCAACACGACCGGCAATCCCGGATCGCCGGGCCTCGCGTCCGCGGATCCTGCGCCGGGCGGGATCGACGGCGACGGCAACGGTGGCGACGGGGCGTTCGGCAGTGCCGGCGCGGCGGTGGCCGGGATCACATCGAACGACGCACAGAACGGCGGCGGTGGAGGCGGCGGAGGCGGCGCTGGCTATATCGCGATCCGCTGCCCGCTGCCGGTCACGACGTCGTCGACGATCTCGCCGCCGTACATGCCGTGGCCGTGAGGACGTGTACTGGCGTCCCGCCACGCGTGTGGGATCAAGTCAAAGCGTTGCGACGGCGCGTACAACGCCGCCTGCTCGCCCGCGCTCGACGAGATCGTGATGCACGCGCTCGCATACTCGCGCGACGACCGTTGGCCCTCCGCGGCCGTGCTGCGTAACGCCCTCGACAGCGTCCGCCGTACCCATCGCGATGGTGCGCCGGAGATCGCCGCCTGGAAGCGCACGCTGCGCCCCGAGGCGCCCGATAGTTCCGGACGGCCGGATCTATGGAGACAGGGATCTGCGGTACGTGCGGTACGAGGGGGCATGACTTCGCCTCATCTGCGGTTGATCGCGACGCTGACGCTCGCTGCCTGTGGCGGTGAGTCCGCACCATCGGAGACGGTCGCGTTCGAGCTCGATGGGACACTGGCTGGGACGACGTTCTGGGATCTACCGTTTCCGTCGGACCTCCGGCTGACCGCGGAGGGGCGGCCCGCTCTGGCCGGGTTTCCGAATCCGCGGAGCCTGCCGGTGGTGGTCGACTTGCTGTCGGTGGCGGCGGAGCGGGCGGGGTTCCCGGTGATGCCGATCGCGTGGTTCAAGTTCACCGCGGCACCACCGCAGCACGAGCTGGACCGCGTGATCGCGGCCGACGCCACGGCGGAGGCGACGCTCGTCGACATCGATCCGGCGTCACCAGAGCGCGGCGCGCTGTATCCGCTGGTCGCGCAGACGCTGGTCGACGATGCGTTCACGGGATCTGGGCTCGTGGCGATCGCGCCGCGGCCGGGGATCGTGCTGCGCGGGCACACGCAATATGCGCTCGTGCTCCGGCGTGGGTTCGCGCCCGAGGCGGCGGTGCCAGCGGCCTTCGCGACGCTCGCGGACGGTGGCACGCCAGCGGGGGTACGCGGCGCGGCCGCCCGCGAGCTGTACGCACCGCTGTGGCCCGTGCTCGACGAGCTCGCGATCGATCGCGATGACGTGCTGGTCGCGACGGTGTTCACGACCGGCGACGAGGTGGCGCTCCTGCACGAGCGCAGCGAGAAGCTTCGCGCGAGCGCGACCGCGGTGATCTCGGAGCTTCGCGTCGAGGCCACGGATGGCGCGGCGCATCCGGGCTATTGCGAGCTGGTCGCGAACGTCACGTTTCCGCAGTACCAGCTCGGCGCGCCACCGTTCGATGACGGCGGCGGCTTCGTGTACGACGCGAACGGCCTGCCGGTGGTGCAGTCCTCGCTGACGGTGCCGCTGACGCTGACGATCCCGACCGGCACGATGCCCGCGAATGGTTGGCCGCTCTGGCAGTTCTTCCACGGCTCGGGTGGCGCGTCGTTCGATCTCGTCGATGACGGCCCGAGCGCGATCGTCGACGGCGATCCGGCGATCGGCGAGGGGCCTGGCGCGGTGGTGGCACGGCGCGGGATCGCGGCGGTGGCCACCGCGATGCCGCTCAACCCCGAGCGCATGCCGGGTGCGAGCAACTACGCGTACCTCAACCTCAACAACCTCTCGGCGTTTCCGTACACGTTCCAGCAGGGCGTGTTCGA
>JBKJUF010000297.1:0-2610 GCA_046590445.1 Kofleriaceae bacterium | reverse complement strand
GAAGGTGGAGCCTCTGATGGCGCCGTCCGAATTAGTGACCCGAAAGGGACTTGAACCCGCGAATGCGCAACGCGAGAAACCAACCATCTCGCGAACCAGCAATGACCACGCAGCGTTGCGCATGAGCGGTGTCCCGGTTCGTCCCGGTTGCTCCTGGCTGATCTCGATTCGCGCGGCAGCCGTTCTTGACGCGGGCGCGCTACGTGGAGCGCCGAGGAGTCGCGATCCGCCGACTGCTGCTGCCGCGGAGCAGGCGGGACTCGGGCGTGAAGCGGACGAGCCAGCGCGCGCGGGCGAGCACGCGGCGAACCGCGCGGCGGGTGGTCAGCGCAGCAGCGCGGTAGCGATCGGGAAATACGGTGCCGCGGCGGCGCGTGGCGGCATTGACGTAGCGGGCGGCCGAGACCTGGAAGCCCTGCATGCCGCGGGCGAGGGCGAGCCGGTCGCGGGCCTCGACGATCAGCTCGACGGTCGCGCCGCGGTGGCCGAGCTGGACGATCCGGAAGTCGACGCGGCCCTGGGACCGATCGAGGGCGCGATGGAGGGCGCGCTCGATCGCGAGGCGCGTGCGAGAGCTGGCCGGGTTGGCGAGCGCGTCGACGACCCGCGCGGTGACGTGCACGGGTTGATGGGCGGCGATCGCCGGCCGTGTCTTGTGCGGCTCGCTCGCGCGCACGCGGGTCGTCGGTCGTCCAGCGCCGATCCGTGCGCCACCCCAGCCGCGTGTTCCCTTCATCGCGATCGACATGTCGCACAAGATCGCACCTGAACCAAACTTGATTTCGCCGAGATCTCTACTGAACAAGACTCTGTGCGAACGCACTTGCGCGTTAGTTCTCCGGGAGATTAGGGTGACCTTGACTCAGCGAGCCTTTCGTGGTGCTCGCTCGATCGAGTCAAAGGGGAGACAGCACATTCATGAGCGCCGACCAGGGTGAGGGTGAGCCGATCGATTTCGACAGCGAGGTCGTGACGACCGAGCTCGTGCGAGACCGCAGGGCGGTTCCGGAGACGAGCGTCAAGATTCACCGCCAGCGCCGGCGGTCACGCCCGCGCAGCAAGACGATCGCGCTGAAGCGGTTGACCCGAGCCGAGCTACGCGCGGGTGCCGCGGCCTATCCGCCGGTCGACATCGCACGCCCGAAGACGCGAGCCGAGTGCGGTGCGGAGGCGCGACCCTGCCCGTGGGTCGCCTGCAAGCACCACCTCTATCTCGACATCAACCCAGAGACCGGGTCGATCAAGATCAACTTTCCCGATCTCGAGGTCTGGGAGCTGCGGGACACATGTGCACTCGATGTCGCCGAGCGTGGCGGGATCACGCTCGACGAGGTCGGCCTGGTCACGAACCTGACCCGCGAGCGGATCCGGCAGCTCGAGGTGCGGGGCTTGCTGAAGCTGAAGGGCGTCTCTCGCGAGCTGCGCTGACCGCTGTTCGCACGTCCCCGTCCGCAAAGAGCGTGGTCTCATCAACGCGACGGGCCGAGCGCGAAGCGTCTGCGAGGAAGCGGGTCAGCTCGGACGCAGCACGAGCACGGGCAGCCGGGTCGCGCGGAGCAGTCGATCGGCGACCGAGCCCATCAACGCGCGGGACAGCCCCGAGCGACCGTGCGAGGCGATGCAGATGACATCGACGCCGAGGCGTGCCGCGCACTGCGCGACGGTCTCGGCAGCATCGTCCCCGTGGATCACGTGGGCGGTCACGCGCTGCTTCACGCCGGTGGGGGCGAGCGCGGCGAGCGAGCGCGTCAGCTCGGCCCGATCGACCTGGACGTCATCTTTGAGCACGTGAACGATGTGCACGTCGGCATCGGGCTCGACGATGGAGAATGCGTACGCGACGGCACGGTTCGCGAACGACGACAGATCGGTGGCGACCAGCACGCCGCGCATGAGCGGGACAAGCTGGGTCTTGATCTGCGCCTGCGGCGGCACGCAGACGACCGACTGCGAGGCATCGTTGACGATCACCGACGAGACCGAGCCGAGCCGGCCGAGGCCGGTCTTCTGGCCGGTGCCGACGACGATCGCGTCGACCTGCTCTTCGCGTGCGAGCTCGACCATGTGATCGCCGATCCGGCCAAGGCCGCGCCGGGGGCGTGCCGAGACGTTCTGGGCGTCGCCGAACCGGCGCACCAGATCGCGCGCCATCAGCTTCTCGATCTCGGGATCGCGATCGACCATCGTGCCGCGCGTCAGCCCGTAGTGGGCGGCCGCGTCGTCGGGGTAGTAGATCGCGCCGAGCACGACCTCGACCGGACCCAGCTTGCGAAGCGCGTGCGTCCACTGCACGCCGAGGTCACAGGTCGCCGAGTCGTCGATGCCGAGCATCAGCCGCAGCGGCCGCTCGCCACGCGCGAACGCGAGCCACGGCGCGGCGTCCCGGATCACGATGACCGGCACGTGGGTGCTGGCGATGACCTCCGACGTCGTCGTGCCGAGCTTGAGCAGCGCGCTCGACGTCGAGCGCGCGGAGATGACGAGGAGATCGGTGTGCTGGGTCTCGGCGAGCCCGACGAGAGTCTCCGCCGGTGGACCGACCACGAGGTCGGTACGGACCGCCACGGTGGGCAGCGCGTACTTCGCGGCTCGCGCTCGACGCCCAGGCCG
>JBKJUF010000239.1:0-13852 GCA_046590445.1 Kofleriaceae bacterium | reverse complement strand
CCTTCGCACCGAAGGTGTCGAGCTCGACGTACTCGGTCGTCGTGTGGAAGCCAGCGCCGCGCGGGCCGAGGCCGTCGATCGCGGGGACACCGAGCGGCGCGACGGTGTTCGCATCCGAGCCACCACCGAGCAGCGGGGCCTCGCCGTGACCGAGCCCGGCGGCCTTCGCGCACGCGGCGTACTCGTCGCGTAGCGCGGCAGAGGCAGGCGTCCGCTCGAGGGGCAACCGGTTCGCCCCGCCGGCGACCTCGAGCGCCACGCCGGGGACCGCGATTGCCTCCGCGGCCGCGCGCAGGGTCGACACCAGCGCCTCGGCATCCGTGACGGTCTCGTAGCGCAGGTCGAGCATGCACTGCGCGTACTCGGGCACCGTGTTCTTCGAGGTGCCGCCGGTGAGCTGGCCGACGTTGACCGTGACGCCGCGTGCGTAATCGGTGAGGCGCTGTGCGACGTCCACGAACTTCGCGAGGGCCCAGATCGCGTTCGCGCCGTCCTTGTGATTGTTGCCGGCGTGCGCGGCCTTGCCGTGTGCGGTCACCGTCATCGCGCCGACGCCCTTGCGGCGGGTGATGATCATGTCCCCGGCGCGGCCGGACTCGAAGACGAGCGCGCACGAGGCGCCCGTCGCGAGGTCGCGGAGATGCTGCGCCGAGCTGGGCGAGCCGACCTCCTCGTCGGCGACACAGACCACGATGATCGGCAGGCTGGCCAGCACGCCCGCCTTCTCGAGGGCTGCGAGCGCGCCGTGGATCACGGCGAGGCCGCCCTTCATGTCGAGTGCGCCGGGGCCGACCGCGCGATTGCCGTCCTCGCGCCAGCCCTCGAAGTGGCCGGGCGGAAACACGGTGTCGTGGTGGCCGACGAGCAGGATCGGTGGAGCCGTCGACACGGCAGGTGTGCGCCACACGAGGTGATCGCCGTACTGCGGCCCTCCGGGGATGACGGTGCCCTGCAGCGACGGCAACGCAAACGCCTCGCGGAGCCGCGCGCCGACGCGGTTCACGCCCTCGACGTTCGCGGTGTAGCTGTTGACCTCGACCCAGCTCCGCGCGAGCGCGAGCATCTCGGGGGCGCGAGCGCGGAGCGCGGCGAGCACGGCGTCGAGTGATTCCGGAGAACCAGGCTGTTTTCCCATCGGCTGGGGCATGGCATACCAAGCCCCACGATGGCAAAGCGATTCAAGGCAGCAATCATCGGCGGCAGTGGATACGGCGGCGCCGAGATGGCGCGGCGGTTGCTGATGCATCCCGACGTCGAGCTCGTACGGGTCGCGTCGATCGATCACGTCGGCGAGCCGCTCGGCGCCGTGCACCCGAACCTCGACGGCGCCACCGACCTCAAGTTCGAGGACCTCGCGCCCGCCGAGGCTGTCCGCGGGTGTGACGTCGCGCTCCTCGCGCTGCCGCACAAGGTGACCGCCGCCAAGGTGCCGGAGCTGATCGCCGCCGGCGTGAAGATCATCGACATGTCCGGTGACTTCCGGCTTCGCGACGCCGCCGTCTACGAGAAGTTTTACGGGGCGAAGCACCCGCACACCGAGCTGCTCGGCACCTTCGTCTACGGCCTCCCCGAGGTGAACCGCGCGGAGATCAAGACGGCCAAGTACGTTGCGTCGCCGGGCTGCTTCGCGACGACGATCGAGCTCGCGCTGCTGCCGCTCGCGCGCGCCGGCCTCCTCGACAACGCGATCGTCCACGTCACCGGCATCACCGGCTCGTCGGGTTCGGGCATCGCGCCCGCCGCCGGCACGCACCACCCGAGCCGCGCCGGCAACCTCAAGACCTACAAGCCCCTCGATCATCAGCACGTCCCCGAGATCACGCAGCTGCTCGGCGACGCCGGCGCGAAGAACGTCGAGCTCCGCTTCGTGCCGGTCTCGGCGCCACTGACGCGCGGTATCTTCGCCACCTGCTTCCTCGAGTTGCCCGCCGAGGTCGACGCCGCGCGCCTCGCGACGCTGTTCGACGAGTCCTATGCGCGCGAGCCCTTCGTGCGGCGCCCGAGGAAACGGCTGCCCGAGGTCGTCGCGGTCGCCGGCTCGAACTACGTCGAGGTCGGCTTCGCGGTGGGCGCCGCCGCCAACGGCAAGCGTACGGTCACGTGCTTCTCGGCGATCGACAACCTGATCAAGGGCGGCGCCGGTCAGGCGATCCAGAACATGAACCTCGTGCTCGGCTGCGACGAGAAGGCGAGCCTCGAGGACCTCGGGAACTGGCCGTGACCATCGTCGTCAAGATCGGTGGTGAGGTCGTCGGTTCCGGAGAGGCCGCCATCCTCGCCGCTGATCTGCGCATCCTCATCGACGCCGGCGCGCGGGTCGCGATCGTCCACGGTGGTGGCCCGCAGGCCACCGCGCTCCAGAAGCAGCTCGGCCTCGAGACCAAGCAGGTCGCCGGCCGCCGCGTCACCGACGCCGCCACCCTCGACGTCATGAAGATGGTGCTCGCCGGCAAGCTCAACGTCGACCTCTGCGCTACCCTCGCCGCCGCCGGCGTCCGTGCCGTCGGCCTGCATGGGGCCTCCGGCCTCGTCGTGCAGGCCAGCCGCCGCCCGCCGAAGGTCTACGCCGGCGCTGGCCCCGACCCCGTCGACATGGGCCTCGTCGGCGACGTCACCGGCTTCAACCTCGCGCTCCTCGAGACCTTGTGGGCCGCGCGTTACGTCCCCGTCATCGCCTGTCTCGGTGCCGACGCCTCCGGTGGCGTCTTCAACATCAACGCCGATCTCGTCGGCAACCAGCTCGCCGCCGCCCTCAAGGCCCAGCGCCTCTTCCTCGTCACCTCCACCCCCGGCGTCCTCCGCGATGTCAACGATCCCACCTCGCGGCTCGCCAAGATCACCTGCGCCGAGGCTCGTCAGGCCATCGCCGATGGCGTCATCACCGGCGGCATGATCGCGAAGCTCGACGAAGCCATGGCCGTCGTCGATCAAGGCGTCGGCGCGATCCACATCCTCGGCAAGCTCGTCGCAGGAGACCTCGTGCGCGCCGTCCGCGAACCCGGCTCCGTGGGCACCACCCTGATCGGGGACGGTCTCCACTAACTCAACCAACGATCGCCAAGAGCGCGAAACGCTTGATGCGATCGGGGACGGTCTCCATTAACGCAACTTTGGCGGCGTGCGGCCGAGACCCTCGCCCATGCCCCGCACCGCCCGACTCAACGAACCCGGCGTCCTCTATCACATCATTTCGCGCTTCGTGGATCGCGAGTACTTCATCGAATCCGATGAAGAGCGCGAGACCTATCTACGAATGCTCGGACACGCGCTCGACGATACCGATTGGCGTTGTCTCGCGTACGCCTTGATGAGCACGCACCTGCACTTCGCCATGGTCGCCGGCGCCGACGACCTCCAAGCGTGGGCAAAGGCCGCGCACACACCATTCGCGCAATGGATGAACCAGCGACATGGCCGACTCGGTCCGCTGTTCGCCAACCGCCCAGCGGACTACGCGGTGCCTCCGCATCGCGTAGGGGCCGTGCTCGCATACGTGCACAACAACCCCGTTCGCGCAGGCGTCGTGACGTTCGCGCGTGACAGCACTTGGACAAGTCATCGTGCGTATCTCGGCACCTCGAAACCTTCGAAGTGGCTGCACGTCGACGAAGGCTTCGAACGTTCTGGCTTCGTGAGCCGGCAAGCATTCGATGAGTTCGTCATCGGCGAACGGGACGAAGTAGAGGCACCGGACATCCGTCGCGTGCGACAAGAGCTACGTCGTAGGGGCGGTCTGAACACGGCGACACCCGGGCTCGATGGCATCCCGATCGTCATCCGGCCATCCGCACACGTGCGACCTGATGCACTGACCATCTTGGCGACGGCAGCGCAGGTGCTCCGAATCGGGATTATGGTGCTGTGTTCGCGGCGTCGCCTGGAGCCAGCGATCGTCGGGCGCAGGATCACGGTTCACGCAGCGAAGGCGCTGGGACTATGCGGAGCCGAAATCGCAGATGCGCTGGGTATCAGCGAACAGGCGGTCTCGAAGATCGCGAAGCAACCGCTCGATGATGCCGGCGATGAGCTCATGCGCCGCATCTTCCGAGGAGCCCACGTCGCTATGCGGAAGTTGAGTTAGTGGAGACCGTCCCCGTTCGTGTCAGCAATATTGGGCGGTTGGCGATCGTAAGTTGAGTTAGTGGAGACCGTCCCCGGTCAGGGGGGCGCCGGTTGCGGCTTCTGCTTGCTCGCGGGTCACGCCGATGGCGAGCTCGATGATCTTGAAGCCGTGTCCGGTGGGCTCGAAGACGCCGAGCTCGGTGATGACGAGCGAGACGACGCGCGTTGCCGTGAGGGGGTAGTCGCAGCGCTGGATGAGCTTGTGCTCACCCTTCTTGGTGGTGTGCTGCATCATTGCGATGACGCGGCGGCAGCCCGATGCGAGGTCCATCGCGCCGCCGATGCCCATGACCTTGCCGCCGGGGACGGCCCAGTTGGCGAGGTCGCCGCCGGCGGAGACCTGCATCGCGCCGAGGATCGCGAGGTCGACGTGACCTCCGCGGATCATCGCGAAGGAGAATGCCGAGTCGAAGGTCGAGGCGCCCGGGAGAACCGTGACGGTCTGCTTGCCGGCGTTGATGAGGTTTGGATCCTCGTCGCCCTCGAAGGGAAACGGGCCCATGCCGAGGAGGCCGTTCTCGGAGTGCAGCCACGCGTGGCCTTCGGGAAGGTAGTCGGCGACCTGCGTGGGGAGGCCGATGCCGAGGTTGACGATCGAGCCCTCGGGGATCTCGCGGGCTGCGCGGCGCGCCATGTCTTCCGTCGAGAAGGTCATCGCTAGGCTCGCTTTCTCACGGTCCGGTACTCGAACGCGTTCTCGTGTTCGGGGACGTGCACGAGCTTGTGCACGAAGATTCCCGGGAGGTGCACGTCGTCGGGATCGATCCGCCCGTTGTCGACGAGGTGATCGCATTCGACGATCGTGAGGCGCGCGGCCGATGCCATCACCGGGTTGAAGTTGCGGCCGGTCCGCCAGAATCGCAAATTTCCGAAGCGATCGGCGGTGTGCGCCCGAACGAGCGCGACGTCACCCGGTAATGCGCGCTCCATCAGGTAGCGCCGGCCGTCGATCTCCTTGGTCTCCTTGCCCTCCTCGACGACGGTGCCGACGCCGGTCGGCGTGAAGAACGCTGGGATGCCAGCACCGGCGGCTCGCATGCGCTCGGCGAGCGTGCCCTGCGGCGTGATCTCGACCTGCACCTCACCCGACGCCATCCGCGTGTGGAGATCCTCGTTGCCACCGATGTAGCTGCAGATGACCTTCTTGATGATGCCGGCGCGCAACCACTGCGCGAGGCCCTTGCCGAGGTTGCCGGCGTTGTTCGACACCAGGGTCAGGTCCCGTACGCCGCGCTCGACGACGCCGCGGATCAACGCCTCGGGATTCCCGGAGAGCCCGAAGCCTCCGACGAGGATCGTCATGCTGTCGCGCAGCGGGGCGAGCGCGTCCGCGACCGAGGCGACGATCTTATCGTTGTGTCGACCAATCATGCGACTCCCCCGAAAGCGACGACGGCCGCCTCACCAAAGCTACGAAGGCCCGTCACGAGCTCTTGCTCGGTGATGCACAGCGGCGGCGCGAAGATCGCAGTTCCGCGATTGGGATCGACGTGCAGCGACAGCTTGCGCCGCGCGAGCTCGCTTCCGAGCGTCGTCCACGCAGCCGCTGGCGCCGCGAGCTCGAGTGCAGCGAGGAGCCCGAGCGATCGCACGAAGGGCGTGACTGGCAGACGCGCGGCGACGGCATCGAGCTCGCGGCGCAGGATCGGCCCGAGCCGCTCGGCGTTCTCGAACAACTGGTCGTCGTCGTAGAGCTTCAGGGTCGCGAGCGCGGCGGCGCACGCAAGCGGATGCGCGTAGTAGGTCAGCCCGCACGCCAGGACGTGGTCATCGAAGTGCTTCGCGACACGCTCGTGGACGATCACCGCACCGATCGACGCGTAGCCCGACGCCAGGCCTTTCGCGACGGTGATCAGATCCGGCACGACGTCCCAGTGCTGGAACCCGAACGGCTTGCCCGTGCGACCGAACCCCGTGAGCACCTCGTCGGCGACGAGCAGCGCACCCTCGGCGTCGCAGGCCTCGCGCACGATCGGCCAGTACTCCGGCGGCGGTACGAGCACGCCGTTCGCGCCGGGGACCGGCTCGAGAAACACGGCGGCGACCGAGCGCGGGCCTTCGAGGGTCATCGTCGAGCCAATGTTGGTCGCGCACTCGCGGCGGCATGTTTCGAGCCGCTGCCCGAACGGACAGCGATCGCAGTAGCAGTCCTGCACGTGGATCACGCCGGCGAGCGCGGGCTCGAGCGCCGGGCGCCGCCAGTCGCCGGTCAGCGCGAGCGCGCCCATCGACGCGCCGTGATAGCTGCGATATCGGCTGACGAGCTTGAGCCTGCCGGTGACCTGGCGGGCGATCTTGATCGCGTTCTCGTTCGCCTCGGCGCCGCCGAGCGTGAAGAACACCTTCGAGAAGCCCGGCCCGGCCATCGCGAGCAGCCGCTGCGCGAGCTCGACCTTCGCCGGATACACCGCGTTGGGCGCCGACAGGCAGAGCTCGTCGGCCTGGCGCTTGATCGCGTCGATGATCCGCCGCTGGCCGTGCCCGGCGTTGACCTGGTAGCTGAGCGCGCCGAGGTCGAGCCACCGCGAGCCGTCCGCGGTCGTGAACCACGCGCCCTCGCCGCCCGTGAGCTCGAATGGCCGCGCGGCACTCTGTGCCGACCACGTGAAGAAGAACGGGTACTCGGTCACAGCTGCCATTTCTGCGCGGCCACGTTGTGCACGAAACCCTGCTGCGCCCACAACTCGCCGCTGTCGAGGTTCATCGCGATCGCGCCGCACGTCGCGGCCCCGTGTGGGGCCTCGGGCGTCGCCATGTTGGTGCAGATGCTGCGCGGCCAGCCGTCGTCACTACCGAGCCGACGCCACGCATCGTCGAGGTCACGCACGGGTGCTCGCGCGAGGTCGCGGTCGAGCCAGGTCATGCGGTCGTGGGTCGTGCTCGGCGCCGGCACCTTTGACCGCGCCGCGATATCGGCGTCGAGCGCGTGGTTCGTGTGGCAGTACGAGGCGCCGCCGCCGAACACCTGCTTGCGGCGCGTCCCCGACGATTCGATGGCGAATGCGTCCGTGCGATCGGCGACGAAGTAGTGGTGCCCCGATCCGATCGGGCTGCCGGCGATCACGTCGCGTGCGGCGGTCGCAGTCGGCTGATGCAGCGCGCGCCGCACGACCGCCGGCCACACCACACCGAGCGTCGCGTCCGTCGAGAACAGGTTATTGATCGCGATCCCGACCCGTGCGTCGTTCATCCCCGTCATGCCGAGGCAGCCGGTCACCGTCAACAGCGTGGCCGCAGGTCCGTCGTCCGACGCCGGCACCCGTAGCACCATCACGTACGGGATCGCCGTTGCGTGCATGTCCCAGGTCTGGGCGACGATGCGGCCCGCCGGCGACTGGGCATAGAGCACGCTGCAGCCGTCACCGGAACCCAAGGGATCGACGACGGCACCCTGCCGCGCAGGTACAGCGTCCGGATCATCCCGGGTCGGCGCAGGCTGCCAGGTCGCAGGGTCGGGATCGAGATCGCGAAGGTCCGTGTAGTGGTTCGCGACCACGATGTCCTCGGCGCTGACGTCCGCGCCCTCGGCGATCCCTAGCAGCTCGGCGTGCAAGCCGGCGTGATAGCGCTCGAGGACCGGCAGATGCGCGCGCGCCGCGGTCATCACTTGCTCGCGGGTCTTGAAGCCGCCGACCTTCGTGCAGAGGTATGTCCGGATCTCGGACAGTGCCTTGATCTCGCCACGGTAGCTCTCGCCGTGGATGCGCCCCCACTCGCGGGGCGACTTCCCGGCGGGAAGCTCGAGGACTCTCACAGGTCACCGAGGGCAGCGGCGGCGGCATCGACCTGGTCGAGTGCCGGGATGACGCCGAGGCGGTTCCCAGGGAACCGGCGCACGGCGATGCCGCGATCGGCGAGCGTGGCAACCAGGGTGCTCGCTCGATCGCCCGCGTCGATCACGCGGTAGGCCCCGAGCCCGCCGACGATCGTGCCGAGCGGTGCGAGGGCGGCGTCGAGGGCGGCAGCCGACGTAGCGATGTCGAGGTGACGCGCGGCGCGGAGCTGGTGGTGCTGGCGGATCAGCGAGAGCTCGTCGCCGTCCCAGGTGGAGACCAGGGTGAGCGGGCTGCTGATGAACCACCTGGTGGCGCAGTGGACGTAGCCGGTCTGGCCGCCGCCCCACCACGTGAGGACGTCGGGGATGAGGCCCATCGCGGGTGACAGGAAGGCGCCCTTGCCGCTGCGGTAGGTGTGGGTCGTGGTCTCGACGGCGATCAGCGGGAGGTCCAGATCGCCGCGAAGCTTGCCGAGCTCGACGAGGAAGTCCTGGGGAAGCACGGCGCCGGTGCGCTCCTGCACGAGCTCGTAGACGAACCCGAGGATCCTGGTCGGGCCGCCGGCAGCCTCGACAGCGGCGCGGATCGCGGTGATGGTGGCGGCGGTGCCCACGGTGGCAGGGTGCGGGACGCGCGGCCACGCGAAGTGCTCCGGGCCCCCGAGGTGGACGTCCGGATCCGAGAGCGAGCGGCAGGAGGCGGCGGTGTGGCCGTAGTAACCGCCGGCGAGCCCGATCGCGACCTGTGCGGTCTTGCGAGTGACGCGGATCAGCCGGAGGGCCTTGTCGATCGACTCGTCGCGCGACGAGGTCAGGTAGAGGTGCGGGAGCTCGGGGACGAGCGCGCCGATCCACTCGAGGGCGCGGACGGTCGCCGGGGTGACGTAGTTCATCAGCGTCAGCTTGTTGACCGCGGGGCCGTACAGGAGCCCGAGATCCTCCATGCCGCGCAGCGACGCCGGGCCGGACGCGAACGGCTTGGTGAGCCCCGACGCGAGATCGAGCTCGAGGTCGTCGTCATCGTCGGGCTGCCAGCGTCCGCTGACGCCCTCCATCTTCGGCGCGGCCGGGTGCTTCGCGCGCTGGGCGAGGACCTCCTGCTTGACGACCGGGTCCGGACGGGCCGCGCCGAGCGGGATCCGGTAGTACATCGCCTGCCCCTCCGGGTCCTCGTACTGGCCGGTGAGGACCGACACGACGTGCGCGCCGAACACCCGGTTGAGGTGCGTCATCTGCGCCGTCCGGCCAACGCGATTGCGACCGGTGACGTAGCGATAGCGTGGCGTACCGTCGGGACCAGTCCGCGCGAGCGCGTCGCGGAGCTGCAGCTCCTTGAGCTTACGGCCGATACCCGAGCTCTGGAACGTCGGCGCAACCGTGATCGAGCTCGAGTACATCGTGTTGTGCTTGCCGAGCATCGGATCGTCGTCAGGGCCCTCGATGTCCTTGCTCTGCTCGAGCGGCGCGCCGATCGCGAACGCGACGAGCTGCGGTTGACCACTCGGGGCCGTCGCCTCGCCGATGATCAGCGAGCCCTCGGCGTCCTCGATCGCGGCGCGGATCTCCGCAGGTGGCGTGCGGCGGGCCGGCTCGTAGACCTGGTATTCGATGTCGAGGATCGCCGGCAGCAGATCCATCGCCTCGTTGTGCGGGACGAGCCGGTAGCGAACCTCGTTCGACGGCGGCGTCGCAGATCGCGCCGGAGGCGCATCCTCCCACTCCGGGGGCTTCTTGCCGTCGTGCGCGTCGAGCCACGACAACGAGCGCCGGATCGACTCGAACAGCATGTCGATCTCGCGGGCGAGAAAGCTGTCCGAGAGCCGGTAGCGCGCGGTGCGCGTGCCCGCACCGAACACGATCGCGCCCCGCCAGAACCGCTGGCCGATGAACGCGTCGAGTTGCGCAGGCGTCGGCAGATCGAACGCGAACGCGTAGCCCGCCGCGCGCGGGTGCTGCACGAGGTGAGGGTACGCGCGTGCGATCTGCGCGAGCCGCGGTTTCACGAGCTTCTCGAGGCGCTCGGCGTTGTGGCTCGTCGACACCATGTCGGCGTGGATCCGGCCGCGCACCAGCGAGGCGTTGTGCGCGCTCGCGGGCTCGGGGTCCGCGAACCGCGACATCACGACGCCGACCTGCGCACGCTTCGCGAACGTCACCGCGTCGGGATAGTCCGGCTGGCCGCGCTGGTTGAGGAGGCGGAACTTCGAGTGCCACGCGAACGGACCACCGAGCCCGAACCCGACCTGCACCTCGTCGAACACGAGGAACGTCCCGTGGAACCGGGTGAGCAGCCGCAGCGCGCGAAAGAACCGCTCGGTCGCGAACCGATCGCCACCCTCGCTCTGCATCGGCTCGATGATCGTGCAGCAGTACTCGCCGGTGCGCAGCGCGTCGTGCACGGCCGCGAGCGACGCGACCTCGGCGGCGAGCAGCGGATCCTCGTCGGCATCGCCGAACCGCTCGCGTAGATCGACGACATCGCCAGTGGCCGCCGCGGCGTAGAACCCGCTCGGCGCGGTCGGCTCGTCCGCGGGCCCCACATGGAACGCGTCGGATTCACTACGGCCGGCAGGACCCACATGGAGCCGGCCGGATTCACTACGGCCGGCGGGATTGTTCCAGACCGGGAACGGCGCGAACGTGCACTGATAGCCATCGAGCTCGAACGGCGTGCGCTTGCTCGGCGAGTGCGTCGCGTGGAGCGCGAGCAACGTGCGGCCGTGGAAGCTACCTTCGAACGCGAGCACGCGCTTCGCGTCCTTGCGCGCGCAGTTGATGCGGCACAGCGCCATCGCCTTCTCGTTGGCTTCGGCACCCGACGCGACGAACGTCACGTGCGGCAAGCCGGGCACGAGCTGGCGCAGGGTCGAAGCGTACTCGGCCGCGGCCCACGTCTCGCTGACCGCGGTGTCCTCGTTCTCGACGAGCGTGTCGCCGAATTCGCCCTCGGTGTAGGCGCGCACGACCGCATCCTCGGCGAAACCACCGACGACGGTGGCGGTCTGGCTCATGCCGTCGAGGATCGCGAGCGGCTCCTTGTCGATCGACACCATCCACGGCCCGGCGGAGCGCAGGTGATCGAACACCGGCGGCTTCTTCTCCTTCGGCACGCGGTCGCCGGCGTAGAGCCGAGCGAGCAGATCCTCGCTCTCGGGCAGCTTACCGCCGAGCGGCAGCCCCGCGTGCATCGGCCGCGGCAGGTCGATCAGGTAACGCGCGGCCTCGGCGGCTTCCTCGGCCGCATGCTGGGCATCGAGCCGGTCGAGGTCACACGACGGGATCAGCGGCGCGAGGTGCGGATGCACGGTCACGGCGCCGATCGGATTCTCGAGCACGGCGACCGGAACGGTGACGTTGCGATGCGACCACGCGCCGGCGGGGCGGTAGTTGCCGCTCTTGCCTACGCCGCCGAACGGCAGCTTCGCGCTGGCGAGGTTCGTCGAGCGATTGCGGTTGAGGATGCCCGAGCGGGTGCGCGCGAAGAACTGCTCGAACCGCGCGGCCGACGCCGTGAACACCGCGTTCGCGAAGCCGTAGGGGCTCGCATCGATCACCGCGATCGCCTCGTCGTCCGAGTCGATCACCTCGACGCACAGATCGGGCCCGAACAGCTCGACGTCGCTATAGCCCGCCAGGTCATGGGTGCCATCAGGGAGCTGGTGCACCGACGCGGTGCGGAAGTAACCGCCCGCCAGCTTCTCGCCCGGGACGACTGCCTGCGCGCCGCCCTTGGTTGCCGCCTCGAGCCCGCGCTCGAGCTTGGTGAGCGCCCCCTGAGTGACGAGCGGGCCCGCGAACATCGCGGCGTCCTCGGGATTTCCGAACCGAAGGCCGCGCGCGACCTTCGCGATCGCGTCGATGAAGCGATCCGCGATCTTGCGGTGGACGAGCACGCGCTCGGTGCCGGTGCAACGCTGACCCGCCGACAGGAACGCGCCGAGCGCGACCTCGTGCACGGCCTGGCGCATCGCGCAGTCGTCGAGCACGACGCACATGTTCTTGCCGCCCATCTCGAGCGCGACCAGGAGCTCTGGCCGGTCGACCGCGGCCTCGACGATGCGCTTGCCGACGGCCCAGCTGCCGGTGAAGCACAGGCCACGGATCGCCGGATGCGCCACCATCGCCGCGCCGACCTCGCCCGTCCCGAGGACAATATTGAACACGCCGGCCGGCAGGTTCGCGGCGTGCGCGGCCTCGGCGTAGCGCTGCCCGCACAACGGCGTGACGTCGCTTGGCTTGACCACGACGGCGTTGCCCGCGAGCAGCGCCGGCACGACGTGCGCGTGGCAGAGGTGGAGCGGAAAGTTGAAGGGGCCGATCACGCCGACCACGCCGAGCGCCTGGTAGCGGAGGTGCTCGCCGGGTGCGACCTGACCCGCCTTGAGGTCAGCCGTGATCGCCGCCTTCACGAGGTCGAAGCGGTTGAGCAGCGTCTGGACCTCGGTCTTTGCCTCGCTGCGCAGCTTGCCGGTCTCGAGGACAATCGCGTCGGCGAGCGCCTGCGCACGGCCCCCGAGCTCTTGCTTGAACCGCTCGAGGTGCGCGGCGCGCACGGCGAGGCTCAGCGCCGCCCATGCCGGCTGCGCCGTGGCCGCGGCGGAAGCCGCATCGGCGACCGCGCCGACGCTGTACCCGGTCTCGAACACCACTGCACCAGCTGCTGCGGGGTTCCTCGAGACGAGCGCGTGACCGGACGGCGCGACGAACGCTCCTCCGATGAAGTTGCCGAGCGGCTGCACCGCGGAAGTACACCCCCACGATCCCCACGGGTCAAGTGTCCCATGCGGGCGCCGATCTCCTGGTTACGACTGAGGAAATTGTGCTATCCATGCGCGCAGTCATGCCCTCGCTCGTGTTCCTGGCCGGACCGATCGCCGGGCGTCGGTACAAGCTGGCCGACGGCGAGTACATCATCGGGCGCCGATCGGACTCCCAGATCTTCATTCCGGACATGCGGGTGTCGCGTCAGCACGCACGGTTGTGGAAGGACGCCGACGGCTGGACGGTCGAGGATCTCGGCTCGAACAACGGCACGTTCCTCAACGGCGTCAAGATTCCGGGGGCGACCAAGATCCATCACGAGGACGAGATCATGATCGCGAACAACCGGATCCGCGTCGAGGCGCGCGACCCGACGGAGACCCGGTTTCCCGAGGGCAACGCGGTCACGATCGTCGACGTCGGCGCGAGCTCGATCATCAAGAGCCGAGAGGATCATTCGCAATCGGGCCGGCTGCCGATCGTGAGCTCGGGGATGGTCAGCATCGCGGACCAGCGCGCGATCCGGCTGATCGAGCGCAAGCTCGACGCGCTCACCCAGATCCTTCACGCCACCGCATCGAGTGACAACGCCGAGACGCTGCTCGGCAAGCTCGTCGACGCGCTCCTCGATCTGTTCCCGCAGGCAAGCGACGTCGGCGTCCTCGTCGAGGACGAGCGCACCGGCGAGCTCAAGGTCCAGGTCCAGCGCCATCGCCGCGTCCAGAGCACCGGGCACGGCCTGCACGGCGAGAAGCAGCCGTTCGGCGGCGACCTCCGCGTGCCCGGCACGATCATCCAGCACGTCGTCAGCGATCGCCGCGGGGTGCTGCTCGGCGACGGCGGCGCCGACGAGAACGATGAGGGCATCGGCACCCGGATGGGCGCGCCGCTGATCTATCACGGTGCCCACTACGGCGTGGTCTACGTCGAGTCGAAGCAGGCCGGCTTTCGCCAGGAGGACGTCGATCTGCTGCAGGCGATCGCGACGCAGGCGGGCCTCGCGATCCACGCGACTCGCGTCGCCGCGCAGCTGCTTCAACGCGAAAAGCTCGAGCGCGACCTTCGCGTCGCCCGCCAGATCCAGCGCAGCCTGCTGCCCGCCAATGTCCCACAGGTCGTCGGCCTCGACTTCGCGGTGCACTACGAGCCCGCGTACCAGATCGGCGGCGACTTCTACGACTTCATCTGGCACGA
>JBKJUF010000713.1:0-8196 GCA_046590445.1 Kofleriaceae bacterium | reverse complement strand
GGCGATCGGCGCCGCCCACCTCACGTACTCGACGCGCACCGACATGCCGGCGGTGCAGTGGGCGAAGCTCGTGATGAACCTCAACAACGCGATCAACGCGCTCGCCGGGGTGCCGCTCGCCGCCGAGCTCGCGCAGCGCGCATACCGGCGCTGCCTCGCCGCCGCGCAGGCCGAGGCGCTCGACCTGCTCGCGGTCGCGCGGATCGACGTTGCGCGGTTGACCATGATCCCGCCGCGCTGGATGCCGAAGGTCCTCGCGATCCCCGATCGGGTGTTCGTGCGCCTGCTGCCGATCGTCGTGCCGATCGATGCGGACGCACGCTCGTCGATGTGGGACGACCTCGAGGCGGGCCGGCCGACCGAGATCGATCACCTGCAGGGCGAGGTCGTCGCGCTCGCGGAGCGGCTCGGGCGCGCGGCGCCGGTCAACGCCGCGCTCGTCCGGCTCGTGCGTGCGGCCGAAGCGGGTGGCCGTCGTGATTACTCGGGCGACGAGCTCGCGCGCGAGCTCGCGCTCACTTCCACAGCGAGCGCTTGAGCGTCACCGCGAGCTTGTCCTGCGGCGTCTTGCTGTAGACCCGCTTGGTCACGCTCTCGAAGCCGCGCCGCTCGATCTTGACGTCGATCCCGGAGAACCCCATGAGCTGGACGATCGTCGGGCTCGTGCCCGCGCGCCGACCACCGATCGAGATCGTCGCGCCGGGCGGGTTCGTGATCACCTGCAGCGCGTGCGTCGGCCGCGTCATCATCACGTCGATCGCGGTCGACTTCGCCGCGTCGAGCGTGACCCACTTCTGCGCGGCCTTGTAACGCGGATGCGTGAGGTCGACGCGCCGCTTCTGACAAGGTCCGGCGATCGAGATCGGGGACGGCCCGACGGACTGGCCATCGACCAGCACGAGCGTCCCTGCCGGCGTGGTCGTGACGTCGAGCCGGCACGGGCCCTCGCCGACCACCGGGATACCGATCGTCGGCTGCGACGTCTCCGCGACCTCGTCACCATCGAGCTCGGGCTTGTCAGTCGAAGCTGGCTGAACAGGCTCCGGGGGCACCGGCCGCGCGACGACCACCGGTGGCTCGACGATGGCGGCGCGCCGCGGCGCATCCGGGTTCGCGTCGCGGCTACCTCGCGTACGGACGATCACCACGAGCGCCACGACGGCGACGGCGATCGCACCACCCGCGAGCACCAGCTTGCGGCGGCCCGCGCGTGCGATGACGGGCGCGAACCGCTCACCGGCGGGCACCGGCGTGCCGCGTGCCGGGGCACCAGGATCGGCATCAGCGATCAGATCGATCGGCGTCGACGTGTCGGACTCGGGGCGGATCACGTGCGGCCTGGGCGGTGGCGCCACCACGATCGCGTGCGCGTTTGGCGTCGCGAGCGGTGGCATCGCTGGTGGCGTGGCTGCGGTCGCGGCCACCGGCAGGGGCGGAGGTGTCACGGGGATCAACGGCGGGGTCGCCAGCGGCGGGAGCGTGCCGAGCAGGTGCTGCGGGATCGCCGCGGCGGGCACGCCGATGGGCGCGACGACGGGCGCAGCGGTCTGGGGCGCTGGCGGCTCGAGTACCGCGGCCACGGGGCCGGCAACCGTGATGCCCTCGCCAATCAGCGAAGCGGGCTGAAACAGCGGCACGTTGTCGCCCGGCACCGCACCGCTCGCAGGGACCGGCGGCGGCGCGACGTCATCATCGTCCTCGCCATCTTCCGGGGCGCGGAAGAATGTCGCGGTCTCCTCGTAGAGCGTGCAGTCGACGAAGCCCTCGAGCGACTCGTCCGACAGGTTCATCAGCGGATTCGCCGGCAGCACGAGGTCTCCGCCCGGCGTGCGCTCGGGCTGCGGCGACGGCGACGGCAACGGCGACGGCGTGTCGATCGCCTCGTTCGGTAGCTCGACGGGCGTCGCCTTCACGGGGACCGCGATCGACCGGATCGGGACCATCGGCACGCGAAGTGGCAACGGCGCCGGCTTCGGCGCGGTCGAGACCGCAGGCAACGCGATCGGTACGGGCGCCTCGGACACCGTCGCGTCGCCCTCTGCAGCAGCGGCGTCGATCGGCCCTGCCGTGCGCGCCTCCTGCAGCATCTCGAACACGATCTCGCTCTCCGGCGTCAGGCGCTTGATGCCGAGCCGGATGCCGGGCCGCTTGTAGACATTGTCCGGCGTCGTCCACGCCGCGAGCACCACGCAGAGACCGCGCAGCACCGGCGTGCGGTTGGCGAGCTGGATCGCGAACGGAGTCTCGAGGCCGACCGGGCGCGAGTTCAGCGTCGCGACGAAGAATGACTTCTCGTCGCAGAACCGATGAAATGTCGCGACGAATTGCTCCGTCGTCGTGCAGCGCGTGGCCACGCACAGCGCCTTGGTCTTGGTCAACGCACGCCCCTGCCCTCAGTGTAAGCGAGGTCCGCGAACGCTCACCAGCGGGTTGGCAGGGAGTCGGTGGGCGCGATGTACGTCCAGCGGCGACGTGTCACGACGCCCACAGCACCGTGGCGACCGAGCCCACGATCGCGAAGATCAGCAGGAGATCGAGGAAGCGACCGTAGCTCTGCAGGCGCTGGCGCAGCGGTGCCTTGCCGGCATGCTCGGCGATCGGGAGCTCGGCGCGGCGGACCTGGCGAACCAGCGCGTCGAAGCGATCCCAGTCGCGGGCCGCGAGGAACCACTGCGAGCCCTGCTTGGCCTCGAGCGCGATGCCGTCGCGATAGATGTGCGCGCGCACGATCTTCGCGGCGGACTGGTGAAACCCGAACGCGATCCAGCCCCAGCGCACGCCATCGCGCGTCACCGCGACGCGCGCGCGCCGGATCGCGAAGCCGACGCCGGCAAACAGCGCATACGCGATCGGCATCGCGAACAGCGTCGCCGAGCCGCGCCGCCACGGATGGAGCGACACGAGATACCAGGTGATCGCGCCGAGCACGATCGCGGAGACCAGCGCGATCGTCGATAGCCGCACCGCGCCGCGCGGCGCTTCGAACACGCCGAGCGGCGTGCCGACGAGGCCGATCCCGGGTGGCAGGTCGATCACGCTCATGGCCCGCTCACGATCCGCTCACGACCCGGTCAAGCCGGGCGCCTCGACGGCACTGCGCAGCCGCGCGATCAGCTTGGTGCGCTCCTGCTCGTCGGTGATCCGCGCCCCGCCGCGGGTGACGTAGAACACGTCGGCGACCTTCTCGCCCTCGGTCGCGACCTTCGCGAGCGAGATGTCGAGCCCGAGATCGGCGAGCGTCTGGGTGATCGCGTAGAGGACGCCGACCCTGTCGCGCGTCGAGACCTCGACGATCGTCGCCTGCGCGGACTCGTCGTGGAGCCGGATCTCGGTCGGCACGCCCGGCGTGACTCGCGTCGGCATCGTCGAGCGCGGCCGCCGGCGTGCGATCAACGTGGCGACGGCCACCGGGTCGGGCGCGTTGCCCGCGAACAGCGTCCGCAGATCGTCGGTCAGCCGGTCCCACCGCGGGTCGTCGTCGGCGATCGCGGCGCCCTTGAGGTCGCGGACGTAGAACACGTCGGTGACCAGCCGCTCGTCGAGATCGACGTGGCCGAGCACCGCGCCGAGCACGTCGACCCGGCTCGCGGTCAACGCCCCGGCGATCGCGGCGAGCGCGCCCGGTGCATCCGGCGCGATGATCGAGATCTCGCTATGGCCCTTGAGCGGGAAGCAGTGGACCTCGAGCGCGACCTGCGGCGACGCGGCGCGCGCGACCGCGGCGAGCTTGACGTTGCGCGCGATCTGTCGCGGCGTGAGCTGCGTGAACAACCGCGGATCGATGCCGTCGACGATGCGGCCGAGCGCGGGATCGTCGAACGCGCCGGCGAGGTGGCGGACCTTGTCGCGCGTCGCGGTCAGCTCGACATCCTGCGCGTGCTGCTCGGTGCTCGTGCCGCCGCGGAAGTACGCGCGCGTCCGGACGATCAGATCGCGGAGCAGACCGTCCTTCCACGCCGACAGGTTCTCGGGCGCGGTCATCGCGGTATCGCAGAGCGTCAATAGATACAGGTGGACGAGGCGCTCGTCGGTGCCGACGACCTTGTCGGCGAACCGCTCGATGACCTCGGGGTCCGACAGATCGCGACGCTGCGAGAGATGCGACATCGTCAGGTGCTGGCGGACGAGGAACTCGGCGAGCTCGGCATCGTCGACCGCCATCCCGAGCCGCAGCGCGATCGCGCGGGTCACGACCGCGCCCTTCTCCGCGTGGCCCTTGCCGAGCGGCTTGCCGACATCGTGGAGCAGCGTGCCGAGGAGCAGCGGCGCCGGGCGCTGGATCTCGCGCCACAGCTCGGTCGCGATCGGATGCGCGGTCGCGAGCTCGCCGCGTGCGATCCGCTTCTGCATCGCGAGCGTGTAGAGCTGATGCTGGTCGACCGTGTACGTGTGATAGAGGTCGTGCTGCACGCGCGCCGTGCACGGCGCCCACTCCGGCATCAGCGCGTTGAGGATGCCGAGCTGGTGCATGACCTCGAACGCGGATGGCTGGTCGGCGTCGCGCAGATCGACGAGCGCGTCGAGCAGGAGCCGCGCGGCGAGCGGATCGGCGGCGAGGGGCGCCGGGTCCTTCGCGATCGTCTCGGCCGCGAGCTCGCGGGTGTGGCCGTAGACCGGCAGCTTCTCGGCGACCGCGACCCGGAACAGCCGCACCATCTCGCTCGGCCGCTCGACGAACAGCCGCGGATCCTTGATCGCGAGCTCGCCGTTGAACGTGATGAAGCTCGCGTCGATCTTCGCGATCCGCGGGCGCCGGCGGGCCGGCACGCGGGCCGACTCGAGCAGCCGATCGGCGACCTGCACGACGCCGCGCGCGTGGACGTAGTACTGCTGCATCAGCGCCTCGACCGCGGGTGCCACGGCCGGCCGGACGTCGCCTTCCTGGTGGCGCGCGTCGAGGAACGGCGCGAGCCGCGGCGCGATCGACTCCTGGATCTCGAACGTCAGCTGATCGAAGCGGCGCTTGACCGTGAGCTGGACGAGCGCGCGGATCCGCAGCAGGAAGTCGCGCGCGGTGGTCAGCACGGTCGCCTGGCGACGGGTCAGGTGCCCCATCGTGACGAGGTTCGCGATCAGCGCCTCCGCGCCCTCGGGATCGTCGCCGGGCCGCGGCGCGTGCCAGCGGACCGCCGCCGCCCACAGCGCGGTCGCGAGATCGCGCAGCGCGCCGATGCCCTGCTTGAGGTTTGGCTCGAGCAGGTAGAGCGACGCGCCGAACCGGTCATGGCGCGCCTTCTTCTCGGCGGCGAGCGCAGAGATCAGATCGTTCGGGTTACCGCCGGGCGCGAGCGTACCGAGCGTCGCGCGGACCAGCTCGGTGGTCAGCTTGCGATCGCCCGCGATGTGGCGCGCGTCGAGCAGCGCGGTCGCGGTGGCGAGGTCATCCTTGGCGAGCCGGGCGGCCGCGCGGGGCTCGCGGAGCGAGTGGCCGATCGCGAGCTTCTCGTCCCACAGCGGATAGAGCAGCTTGTCGCAGACCTGCTTGGCCGCGGCCTCCTCGCGGTCATGCAGGACGATGAAGTCGATGTCCGAGTACGGCGCGAGCTCGCGGCGGGCCCAGCCACCGGTCGCGACCAGCGCGAAGCTGCCGCCGCCGGCAGCCGCGAGGAACCGCTCGGCGAGCGCGTGATCGTAGACGTCCGAGATCGCGCGGCACGCGCTGCCGCCGCTGCCGGGCTCACGCGCGCGATCCGCGAGATCTGCGAGCGTGGCGTCGAGCGCAGCGCGCAGGCTCGGAGGCGTCGCGATTACCACCCGATATGCATAGCCCGAAACCCGGGTCAGGCGGAGCCCAAGCTAAGGACGCCTGGACCGCCTCGACTCGCGGTATCGTCGGCCGGGTGATCTGGCTCGACGAGCTCGAAGCACACCTCGCGAGCGAGCGCTGGGAAGCGGCGCTCCGGCTCGCGCTCGCGCACTGGATCACGTGGCGTCAGCCTGTGCTCGCTGACGTCGTCGACGCGCTGTCGGTAAAGGCCGCTGCGATCGTGGTCGAAGCGCGCCGCGCGAAGCAGGAGCCCGACACGTACAGCTACCACGAGTGGTTCGATCGGGCGGTCGCCTACGACGTGCTCGAGGCTTCGCAGCAGCTCGCCGCGATCCAGCACACGGAGGGACAGCGCGGTCGTAGCGAGCTACCTGCCGAGGCGGCCGCTCGGCGCGCCATGCTCGAGCAGCAGCTGCAGTACGCGTCGCGCGACGTTCATACCTGGCGCATCGTCTACACCACGACGTGGCCGCCGGATCCGCGCGTCACGTGGCACGTGATCGACTGGCTCGAGCGACTCGCGATCGACTGGCCGCGGCCACGCTTGCACGGCAACAAGGCCAAAGAGGCGGCGCTCGCGTGGCTCCTTCGAACGATCAGCACGTACCTGAAGGAGCTCGCCGACGTTCGAGCTCGCGAGCGCTTGCACGCCCTGCTCGAGTATCCGCCGGGTCACTCGAGCGGCTTGCGTCAGGCACTGCGACAGATCGCGACCTCCGCGCTCGAGGGGCTCGACGGCCTGCCTGCCGTCGAGCTTGGCGAAGACACACGCGTGCGTCTCGAAGCGCTCGTCGATCGCGTTGGCCGTGTCGAGCGGCCCGGTCCACAGCCACCCCCGAGCTTCGCGCCGGCCGACCTGTGGCTGCAGGTCGGCCAGGCTCCTGACGACGACGGCCCCCGCATGGTTCTCGCCGATGCGCTGATCGAGCGCGACGATCCACGCGGCCAGCTGCTCGCGCATCAGCTGCGGCAACCCGCCCAGTACTCTGTCCATCTCGACAAGCTCATCCGCAAGCACTGGCAGGTGTGGCTCGGCAAGGATGTCGCGAACCTCCTACTGCAGGGCCGCAGCACGTACCACCGAGGCATGTTGCACGCCATTACCGTCGGGCCCGGCTCGCTGCCGCCGTGGCGGAGGGACGCTGCGATCGGTCATCGCGAGCTGGTCGCCGTCCGCATCGTGCGTCCGAAACACGCGGCACCTGCCGACTATGCGCGGCTCGTCGCGAGCTTGCCGAATGTGCACACGATCGGCGTCGAAAGCGCCGCGATGGCGAGCGCGCTCGCCGAGTACGGGCCGTTCCCCGCCGTGACCGCGCTCGAGGTCCATCGCCGCGAGCGCACCGACACCGTGGTCGATAGCCTGCGGCCGATCGCTGCGAGCACACCGTCCGTCACGCACCTTCAGCTGTTCCGCGCGCCTTCGGTCGAGGAGCTCGCCGAGCTGCGCCAGATGTTCGGCAAGCTCGAGAGCCTGTTGCTCGACCGCGGCGCGCACGTGCCCTCGTATCACGAGGTCTACGAGGCGCCGGCGGACCTTCGCGTCAAGTGGCGCTACTTGCGCCCGTAGAGCGGCAGGTCCGCACGAAGATCAGCGACGTCTGCACTCGCGACCGCCAGGTTGGCGCCTCGGTTGAATGGTCAGCAAGCACATGTTTCCGGGTTACGGCGTGCCGACGTCGAGCACGACGTAGCCGGCATCGCCCTGCACGGTCGGTGCGCCGAGCTGGATCCCGGCGACGGCCGGCATCGGGATCTTGCCGATCGCGTCGTCGAGCTTGCCGCCGATCACGCCCCACACGCCGGTGACGATGCCTTCGAGCTCGCTGGCGTCGAGCGGGTTCTCGACGGCGTCGCTCTGCGCGAGCACCTGCGCGAACACGATCGGCGTGGTCGTCGTCAGCACGAGGCGGTTGTCGCCGGTCGGGCCCGCGACCAGCGTGGTGCGCAGCGTCAGCGCGAAGGCCTGGACCTCGGCGCCCGCGGCGTCGCGGCCGGTGATGATGAGATCGCCGAGCGCGACCTCGAGGCCGCTGCCCACGGTGGCCATGGTCGGCGGCAGCGACGCGCGGATGTCGAGCGTCGCGATGCTGTCATCGAGGAGCGCGGCGATCGGGCCGACCGCGTCGATCGGCAGCGTCGCGTCGAGCGAGCCCGCGGCCCAGAGGCCGCCGAACAGCTGGTTGACGGCGTCATCGGCGATCGCGACGCCGAGCGAC
Source organism: Kofleriaceae bacterium (assembly GCA_046590445.1). Classification (GTDB taxonomy): domain Bacteria; phylum Myxococcota_A; class Polyangia; order Haliangiales; family Haliangiaceae; genus JABFXX01. Next base: position 210 of record JBKJUF010000713.1, on the reverse strand, counting down.
TGCGAGCTGCCGAGCAGGCTCGCCGTGATCGGCATCGGGTTCGCGACGAACGAGCCGCCCTCGCCGCCCTCGACGAGGATCGACGTGTCGACGGCGACGAACATGCCGGTCGACGACAGCTCGACCTTGGTGGGGACGACCGACGAGGTGACGGCCTGACCGAACAGCGTGGTCGCGAGCGGCTTGGCGATCAGACCGGCGAGCTTGGCG
>JBKJUF010000693.1:0-7355 GCA_046590445.1 Kofleriaceae bacterium | reverse complement strand
CGGTCGGCGAGAGCCCGAAGACCCGGCGCGCCTCTTCGAGCTGATCGCCGGGCGCTGCGAGGCCACCGCCGTCGCGCACGGGCGGATGCCGCTCGAAGAGGCGCGCCGGGTCTTCGGGCTCTCGCCGACCGAGGCCCGCGTGATCGCGGTGCTCGCCGCGCTCGAGCTGTCGCCGCGGGCGCGCGAGGCCGCCGCGAAGCTACTCCCCGAAGCGACGTCGAGCGCTACGATCGGCGCGGTCGAGACCCTGGTCTACCGGACGCGCGCCGCCCGCGCCGCCGCCGCCGAGGAGCTCGCCGAGGATGGCCGGCTGTTTCGCCACCGCCTCGCCGAGCTCGGAAGTGCCGAGCTGCCGTTGCTCGCGCGCCCGGTGCGAGTCGCCCGCCGGGTCCTCGAGCTCGCGCTCGGCCGCGTCCGGCTCGACGTCGACGTCGCTCGGATCGCGACGCTCGTCAACGATCCGCCGGCCGGGGAGCATCTGCTCGTCGAACCCGGCACCCGCGCGCTGGTCCTCGACGCCGTGCGCCGCCAGACCGACACGCTCTCTGCCTCGGACCCGTGGGCACCGATTCCGTGGATCGTCGGCCCACCCGGCAGCGGCCGCGCCTCGCTCGCCCTCGCCGCCGCGCACCACGCGGGCAAGCAGGCGCTGATCGTTCGCACCCAGGCGCTACCGCGCGTGCCCGAAGAGATCGTGCGTGCGCTACAGGCCGCGCGCCGCGAGGCGCTGCTGTTCGACGCCGCCCTCGTGATCCGCGATCTCGACGTGCTGACCGGCGACGTCGAGCGCAGCATTCCTGACCTCATCCCGCACGCCGCCGCCGTGCTCGCAAACCACACCGGGCCCGTGATCATCACCGCGGTCCGCGCGCTGTGGCCGGCGGGCAACGACCGGCCGATCGTGGTCGCCGAGCTCGGCGTCCCGAACGAGGCCGATCGGATCACGCTGTGGCAGCGTACGCTGGGCCCGTTCGATGCGGCCCTCGCCGAGGACGCCGCGAGCCGCTACCGGATCACCGGCGGTGTCATCGAGAAGGCCGCGGCCAGCGCCCGCAGTCACGCCGCAGGCCGCGGCACGCCCATCGAGCTCGCCGACCTGCGCGCTGGCGTCCGCGCCCAGCTCGAGCCGGATCTGATCACGCTCGCGCGCCGGATCGAATGGCAGCAGACCTGGGACGACCTCGTGCTTCCCGACGATGTCGTCGACGAGCTCTACCAGATGCTCGGCCGGGTCAAGCACCGCCGCACCGTGCTCGACGACTGGGGCTTCGGCCGCAAGGTCGCCAAGGGCGTCGGGATCTCCGCGCTGTTCTCGGGCGCGCCTGGCACCGGCAAGACGATGGTCGCAGGCCTGATCGCGCGCGAGCTCCAGCTCGACCTCTACCAGATCGACGTCTCGCGCATGGTCTCCAAGTGGGTCGGCGAGACCGAGAAGAACCTCGGCCGGCTGTTCGATGCCGCCGCCGCCGGCCACGCCGTGCTGCTGTTCGACGAGGCCGACTCGCTGTTCGCCAAGCGCACCGCGGTCACGTCGAGCAACGATCGCTACGCGAACCTCGAGGTCAACTACCTGCTCCAGCGTATGGAGGCCTTCGAGGGCATCACGATCCTGACGACGAACCTCGAGACCTCGATCGACGAGGCGTTCCGCCGCCGGCTCGCGTTCCGCATCCAGTTCCCGGTCCCAGAGATCGAGGAGCGCAAGCAGCTCTGGCAGGCGATGCTCCCCGCCGAGGCACGCATCGAGCGCGGCATCGACTTCACCGGCCTCGCCGAGCGGTTCGCGATGAGCGGCGGCTACATCCGCAACGCCGTGATCCGCGCCGCCTACCTCGCCGCCGACGATGGCGGCGTGATCACCACGCGTCACCTCCAGCGTGCTGCTGCCCTCGAGTACACCGCGATGGGCAAGATCATCCACGGCGATCCCACCACGTTGTAGAGTCGCCGAGTGTCCACCTGGTTCGACGAGGACCTCACGTGCCCCGCGTGCGGTGCGACGATCTCCGCCAGGCTCGCGCGTGGCATCCACGCGGCCCGCGCGCCCGAGGTCCGCGACCAGCTGTTCGCGCGGACGTTTCATCGCGTCACCTGCACCGCCTGCACCGCCACGTTCACTGCGCAGCGGCCGTTCATCTACACCGACACCGAGCGCAGGCACTTCCTCCACGTTCCCCCTGCGATCGAGCGGCCGCGCTGGCCCGAGCTCGAGACCGCGACCGATGCGCTGTACGACCGCGCATTCACCGGCTCACCGCTCGCGATCGAGCTGCGGGATGGCATGAAGCTGCGCCTCGTGTTCGGTCTCGAGGAGCTCCGCGAAAAGCTCGTGATCTGGCGCGCGAACCTCGACGACGCGATCGTCGAGTGCCTCAAGGCGCAGCTCCTGGCACGCGAGCCGCGCTTGCTGCACGCGAAGTCGATCGTCGTCGACGCGGTGACCGACGGCACCCTCGATCTCGTCATCGATGGCAGCGAGCGCCTCGCCATCGCGGCCCCGCTCGTCGAGCAGTTTCACGACGACACCCGCCTGCCCGGCCACTTCCCCGAGCTGTTCGGCGGTCGCTACGTCTCGCTGTTCCGGCTCACCGGCCCGCGGTATCGCTGGGCGCAGCCCGCCTGACCAGGCTTCGTCAGGCTTCGGCGTCGTCGGTCTTCCGGACGCGCGCCGGGTTGAGCCGGATCTTGTCGACGTACTTCGCGAACCACTCCTTGATCCACGGCGCGAGCCGGCCGCCCTTCGCGCCCTCGGTCTTCGGCGTGCCGTCGTACTGCCGGTAGTACTCGACGTAGCACTCCGCGAAGTACTCCGCGGGTGCGTGCAGCGCGTACTGGCTCGGCGCCGCGTGGTAGCCCTGCTCGTTCAGCGAGAACAGCAGCGATTCACGCGTCACGCCCACGCGGCCGGCGTGCACCTTCTTGTCGGCCTCGGTGTAGTAGAAGCGTTTACCGGCGCGCGCTGTGTCGACGAGCGGGTTGCCCTGGTACTTGGCGTCGAGCGCCGGGTGATCGGAGTCCGCGAGGTTCTTGACGCTCGTGTTGCCGCGGATCGAGTGCTTCCAGACGTCGATCACCTTCGGCTTGTCGGCTGCCGAGATCTTGTCGAGGCCCTTCATGTCGCCGGCCCACGCCTCGAACTGATCGATGCCGTAGCTCTTCCAGCCCGCGAGCCCGTAGATGAGCTCGGTGTGATCTCCGAGCAGGGTGTCGACGGAGTGTCCGATCTCGTGCAGGACCGTCGACTCGAACTGCTTGATCGGGACCGACTTCACCGAGTACTTGCCGGCCTTCTCGACGAGCCAGCCGTCCTTCTTCGACGCGGTCGCGAGCTCGGCATCGTTCAGGCCGTACTGCTTCTTGATCTGGTCGCGGGTCAGCTGCTGCCCCTCGTCGTAGCCGGTGTCGTCGTCCTTGAACCGCTCGGGAGAGTCGTCGATCTCGATGTCCGGCTTGCCCCACTGGCCGAGCGCCTTGATGTCCTTCTCGGCGATCTTGGCGACCGCGTTCTGGTTGAGCTGCGACGGTGGCAACCGCTGCACGATCCGCCACAGCTTCTTGGTCTCGGCATAGTCGAAGCCGACGACCTCGACGTCGAACCGTGCCTGGAACAGCGCCCGCAGCACCGGCGCGGTCGACACCGCCTGGCACAGATCGTCGAGCACCTGGCGCTCGTTGGCCATGAGGCCGGCGCCGCGCGGCAGTGATTCGACCCACGCGATCTGATCGTTCTCGGCATCGAGCCGCTTGCCGAGTGGCTTCACGGCTGTCTTGTCCTGCGCGAGCAACGACAGCAGCACCGTCGGCGTCTCCCATGTCAGCATCCAGCGCGCCGCGCCGTCGAGCGCGAACAGCTGCCCGATCGAGAGCCCGTCGAAGATCTGGTGCGGCATCAGCTTCGTGACCGAGCGCAGCGCATTCGTCGCCTCGCGGTGCTTGCCGTCGAGGAGCTTCAGCTGCTGCGCCGCCGGCGCACGTCGTACGAGCGCGAGCATGCCGGCCTTGTCGTTCGTCGGCTGCAGCTCGAGCACCGCCTTCGCGAGATCCTTCATGTCGGTGGCTTCGTCGAGCTTCTCCGCGCGTTTGTTGGTCGCGATGTCGAGGTCGGGCTCGCCGTCCTTGTAGGCGGTGCTCTGCTCGCGGGAGTCGTCGTCCTTGATGCCCTTGTGGAGCGCGTCGTAGCCCTTCTGGCCCTCCGGCAGCAGCAGGTCATACGCCGGGAGGTTCGAGTACACCGTCGCGCGGTTCTCCATCAGGCCCGTCGCGATCGGCCGCACCGGATCGCGCGACAGCAGCGACAGCGCGTAGCTCGGCTCGGTCTCCTCGAGCATCCACTCGAGGAGCGCGTCGTTGTTGACGAGCGCGGCGGCGAGGTTCGCGGGCTGCTTGAGCGACGGGAACACGTCGATGGGGCTGTTGAAGCCGAACAGCGCGCGCGCCGCCTTCACCAGCTTGGGCGACTGCACGGCCGCGACCTCCTCGCGATCCGGCCGGCTCGCGACGTACGACAGCAGCCCCGGCTGGGTCCCGATGAACGGCATCCCGAGCAGCTGGGTGAGCGTCGGGTTCAGCAGATACATCGCGCGCACGAGCGACTGCCCGTAGACGTCATCGAGCATGCGCTTCATCGCGGATGGATCCGCGACCACGTCGGCGCGCTCCTTCGCCGATAGATCGGAGATCCGCGCGAGCACCGTGTCGGCATCCGCGCCCGGCCCGGCCGTCTCGATCGTCAGGCGCGACTTGCTGCCTGCGCCGTACGTGGCCCCGTCGATCGCGACCACCTCGCTCTGCGCGGCATCGACCGAGTGGGGTGCATCGCGCAGCAGGTTATCGTTGATGAACTTTGTCGCGCCCGCGTCGTTGCTGTTGAGCACGAACCGCCGGAGCTGGGAGGCGTCCGCGGAGCTGGTGAGCCGCTTGACCCAGCCATTGCCGTGCTCGTTCGCGACGAGCCGGCAGTTCCGCTTCGCACCCTCCGCCTGACCTGCCGCGAGCCACAACGTCGCGCGCTCGTCCGGATCCTCGTAGATCCAGCGCCGCAGTGCCTCGTCCGCCGCGACCTTCGTCTGCACCGTGTGGAGCGTCAGCCCCTCGAGGAGCTCGAGCAGCGACGTGCTGCGGCCGAGTACTTTGCGAATGTGCTTGCGCGCGATATCGTTGGTCAACGCCTTGAACGTGGCGTCGTTTCCCTTGCCACGCAGGTACTCGCGCAGGTACGGCGCGGAATCACCCTTGGCGTTCGCGAACGCCTCAACGACGGTGTCGATGTCGTGGCGGGCCGCGAGCACGTACTGAAACACCATCTCGGCCGACTCGCCGCGCAACCGCGAGAGCAGTTTCTTGTCGTCGACCTTGTTCGCCTCGCCCAGCGTGTGTGCCGCGGTGTCTAGCAGCGCCGCATCGTCCTTGTTCTCGACTTCCTTCGGCAGCTCCTTGAGCGCCGTGCGCAGCTCGTCGTTGCGCTTGCTGGGGTCCTTGGTGAACTTCGCTGCGAGCGCCGCGAGCTTGGTCTTCGCGGCCTGGTTCTTGGTGTTGCGCTCGAGCTCGGGGAGGTTATGTCCGAACACATCGGTCGCGGCGATCTGCACGTGATCGACCCACCCCCAAGCGTCGAGCGTGTCGAGCGTCGCCGCCAGCGGCTTGGACTTCCCATTGGTCGCGTACCGGACCGCCGCGATCATCGGTGCGGTCGTCTCGACGTACCAGGTCATGAGCGGCAGGTTGTCGTGGATCATACTGGGCAGGTCCGCGAGCTGTGGCAACGCGACCCCCATCGGCCCCGGCATCACCGCGCGCAGCTTCTTCACGAGCTCGGCATCGTCCCCGAGATCTTTGACCTCGTTGTTGCCGCGCGGGTGCAAGTACCGCTGCAGCACCGCTCTCGTCGCCGGTGGCTTCGCATTCACGGCGAGGCGCACGCCCTCCACGAGGTCGAGGTCGACCGAGTCGGCGAGCTCGATCACGATGTCGCCCGGCGCGCGCTTCGCGATCTCGGGCATCAGCTTCTTCACGCCTTCGGCGTAGCCGGCGCGCTGCACAAGCTTCGGCAGCTCGCTGGCCTTGCCCTTGCCCTGCTTCGCGAACTCCTCGAGCGCCTTCCATGCGGCCTCGCGACCTTCCTGGACCGTCGGCGTCTTGCGCTTGCTGCCCCCGCCATCGGCGTGGACGGTGGGCGCTTGCGCTAGCACCTGCTGCGGCTCTTCAAACCCGACGCTCATATGCTTCCTTTTTCGCTCGGCCCCTGGAAACGATTCCCTCGTATCACCCGCCGGCTCCGACGGCAGGTGGCATCAGGCGCACCCTCATCGAGGGAGGCGTTGTGCGACGCAGAACGGCATGAAATATCCGGTCGCTTCGGCGCCAGCTGATCTCGAACTCGGTCCCGGGGATCGGGACCCCGACATCGTCCAAGAACACGCCCTGCCAGTCCCGGTCGGCCGCCTCCGTCGTATGGATGTGGACGGTGAGCTGCCCCGGCGAGAGCTCGATATAGTTGGTCACCTCCCCAAGTACCGGTCGAACCACCCGCGGCGGCGGTGGGGGGGGGGGGTTGCACGGATGGCTGACTTGCCGGCAAGCCTCGACGCCGCGCTTGTGCGCGGTCTGCCGGTCGTGCCACTCCTCCTCGGTGAGCTCGGGTCGCTCCGCGGCATCCACGGGGACCAGATCCGGCGGGGACGCATCGAGCTTCGCAACCGCGGTCGTCGACGGTCCCGTGGTCGCCACCGTGCGCTCGGGCGGATGGCCACAACCGACCACGAGCACGAATGGCGTCGCAAACACCGCCCTGCGCCGACGCGACATCCACGGACGATACCATCACCGGATCGCGCCGACGATCACGGTGTGCGGTCAGGCGGCGGGGGCATGCTGATCATCCCCATCCTGATCCTGCCGACCTCATCGTCATCGCGCGGCAGCGACGGACCGCAGCGCGGACATTCGTCGAGCCCGGCGTAGTCGCTCTTGCAGCTCGCGCACACGGTGACGCCGAACGGCTCCGCGAGATCGTCCTGCCAGCGAGCTGCCGAGATGTCGAAGGCGACGCACGCGCCGCGCGCCGCATGCGCCCGCGCGTCCTCCGCCGAGGTCGCGTAGTGCACGTCCTTGTGGCACGCGTCGCAGTGCCGGACGTCGAGGCGTGACGTCGGCGTCAGGCTCGACCACCGCTTCGGACACTTGAAGTCGAACGCGACCGGGCACGCCTCGATCGTCGAGTGCGCCACGTGCAGCCGCCACGCGGCATCGGTCACGGCAGCGAGCTCGCGCAGCCGACCCGACGTCTCCTCGAACAGCTCGTCGCTCGGCGGCATCGCGATCACCGCCTGCTGGACGCGCAGGTACTCGGCGCGTAC
>JBKJUF010000585.1:0-14819 GCA_046590445.1 Kofleriaceae bacterium | reverse complement strand
ATCGTGGTCGCGACCAGCGCGAGCAGCGTGCCGATCACGTGCGCGATCCGGCGCGCATCCTCGACGCGGCCCTCGGCGAGCAGCCGCGCGTAGACCGGGATGAACGACGCCGACAGCACCGCATCACCGAGCAGGTTCTGCAGGAGGTTCGGGATCCGCATCGCCGCGCGGAACGCCGCCGCCGCGAACGACAGCCCGAGGTAATGCGCGATCACGCGCTCGCGGACGAGGCCCGCGATCCGCGACAGGAAGATGCCGGCGGCGACAGCCATCGCGCCACCACTGCGCTTCCGCGGCGGGGCCGCGGCTGCGCCTCCGCCCGGCGGTGGCTGTTCAGGCATCGCCTGCATTCTCGTCGGCAGTCACCGTGGCAGCAAGATTGTCACCGCCCACACAACGCTCGGCCGGCGTCCCCCATTCCGCTCGGGAGGTCCCTCGGTGCGCGCGGCCGCGAGCAACGGGCCGTCGCGGTTACAGCGTGTAGCGAGCCGGGTCGTTGGCTCGCCCGTCGCACTCGCACGCGTACGCGTAGCTCGCGGTGCACTCGCCGTCGTCGTAGAGCGTCTCGTCGCCGCTGCTGCCCTGGATCCGGACGCAATCCTGTGCGGCCCCGCTGGGCTGTCCCGGACCCCAGGGCTCCTGCCCGTTGTCTGGCACGGGTGCGCGGGTATCGGTCACCCAGAGAAAGCTGTCGGCGGTCACGCGATCCGAGAGCCCGATCCACAGGCTGAACGCCGCATGCTGCGCGGCGATCTCGAGGCGCCCGGCATCCTGGTCGATGACGACGAGGTGCGTGCTGCCGGGGGCGTCATCGGTCGATGGTCGAACGAGCGCGGGCTCAGCGCAGGCGCAGCGTCACGCCGAGCGGCTTGCCAGCGCGCGTGCCGGAGAGCTCGACGGTCGAGATGTCATCGAGCCTGGCATAGAGATCGAGGAGCTGCTGGACGTTCTTGATCGGCGCGCCGTCGATCGCCGCGATCACGTCGTTCGACTTGAGGCCGAGCGCGGAGGCCACCGAGCCACCACGCACGCCGAGCAGGCGGATGCCCTTGACGTCGCCGTTCGTGATGACCGGCACCGCGCGCGCGCCACCCGGCTTGGTCGCGCCGCTGACGAGCTCGCGCACGAGATCGCGCTCGACCTCGTACGTCGAGTCCGAGAGCTTCTTCACGCGATCGGCGAACGGATCGGCGGGGGTCGCGGCCGCCGGCGTTGCCGCGCCGGCTGATGCATCGCGACCGCCCGCGGGGGCATCGAGGAGCGAGATCCGGCCGCGCTGGCCGGCAGCATCGAGGACCTCGATCGACGTGGCGCCGATCCGGTCGATCGTGCCGACGCCGGGGATCCGATCGCCGATGCCCCAGCTGCCTTGCGCCTCGGTCGCGACGACGCGGACGGTCGCGCGCGCGTCGTGGCCGAGCATGGTCGCGATCAGGATCGCGGGCTCGCCGGTGTAGCGGCCGGTCTCGGTGCCGCCGGGCGCGAGTGAGGGCTGGCAAGACGAGCAGAAGATGTTGCGCGCGACGAAGCCGCTGGCGTTGGGTTTTAGCCGCGCGGGCGAGGGCGGTGGTGGTGCGACGGTGCGAACGGTAGCGTGCGGCGCGTCGGCCAGGTGCTCGGCGGCGAGCAGCGAGGCGACCGCGCTGGCGGCGAAGCTCGCGCACACGACGACCGTGACGATCGCCACGAGCCACGTGCGTCGCAGCAGGCCCACGATGATCCGCTGGAGGGTGAGTAGGATCGTCATCGTGGGCCTTGCCGATCGTGACTCCACGCGGCGTGCCAGGGGGCCGCACCGAGGTAACCCCGCGAAGCGCTGCGTGCTGCCGGCCTCGCCGCGCCAGCGCGACGAGGGCTGTGTCGCCAAAGCTGCCAGACTGGCAGGCGGGCTCGTGCGTACCAGGGATGTATGATGAGAGCGCCGTGACGAGCTCCTTCCCCAAGGCGATCGGCCGGTATCAGATCATCGACCGCGTCGCGATGGGCGGCATGGCAGAGCTGTTCAAGGCGACCCTGCAAGGCGACCACGGCTTCGCGAAGCTCGTCGCGATCAAGAGGATCCTGCCGCATCTCGCGACCGACCAGAAGTTCGTCGAGATGTTCCTCGACGAGGCGCGGATCACCGCGCAGCTCGACCACCGCCACATCGTCCAGGTCTTCGAGCTCGGCACCGATGCGGACACGCCGTACATCGCGATGCAGTACGTCGATGGTCTCGACGTGCTCGGGCTGCTTCGCGAGTGTGCGCGCGCGCAGGTGCGGCTGCCTCCCGATCTCGCGGCGCTGATCGCGCGTGACGTGCTCGACGCACTCGACTACGCGCACAACGCGCTCGACGTGCAGGGCCGGCCGCTCGGCATCGTCCATCGCGATATCTCGCCCGGCAACGTGCTGCTGTCGTGGCGCGGCGACGTCAAGCTCACCGACTTCGGCATCGCGCGGGCGGCCGAACGGCGTCACAAGACCGACGCGGGCACGCTGAAGGGCAAGTACGGGTACATGTCACCCGAGCAGGTGTCGGGCGCGGAGGTCGATGCGCGCAGCGATCTGTTCGCGGTCGGCATCCTGCTTTCCGAGATGGTGATGGCGCGCCGGCTGTTCACGTCGACGAACGACCTCGACATTCTCTTGATGGTGCGCGACGCCCGCCTCGATCGGCTCCACAAGTACGCGTCGGAGTTTCCGATCGAGTTGCGCGTGCTCACCACGCGGGCGCTGCAGCGGCGTCCCGAGGAACGCTGGGCCAGCGCCGCGGAGTTTCGCGATGCACTCGACGAGTGGCTACGCCGGACGACGCGTACGACCTCACGCGATCTCGCGGCCCTGATCGGCACGGTGATCAACACGCCGACCGCCGAGCTCGACGGCATCATCTCGGAGGAGACCGACGACTCGAACGCGCTGTCCGGACCGATGACGCGAATGACGATGGCGCGGGCCGAGGCCGAGGCTGCGCGCGCGCGTGCCGCGTACATCTCGGGCGATGCGATCACACGTGACCCGTACGCGGGCGCGGCATCGACTGTCGGAGCTACCGAGGAGGATCTCGAGCCCGAGCCCGCGCCGGTCGCCGGGCCGCGCGAGGAGGGCGACATCCGCGAGATGCCCGTGATGCGGCTCGTCTACCGGCTCGCGAGGACGCGCGCGACCGGCATGCTGTCCCTCGAGGGCCGCGCGGGCGTGCTGAAGGAGGTCTACCTCCTCGAGGGGCAGCCGCAGTTCGTGAGCTCCAACGTCGAGACCGAGCGCTTGGGCAACTTCCTGATCCAGCAGGGCACGTTGACGCCCGCCGCGTTACAGCGCGCGCTCGGCGTCATGCACCACTTCGGCGGGCGGCTCGCCGACACGCTCGTCGGCCTCGACATCCTCGACCCGCTCGAGGCGTACCGCATGCTCGCGAAGCAGGTCGCCGCCAAGCTGATGGAGGCGTTCTCGTGGCAGAAGGGACGCTACAGCTGGGCGGCGAACCACCCGAACCCGTGGAAGGCGCGCTCGCTGCACCTCGATGCGCATCGCGTGATCGGCACGGGGGCCGCGCAGCTCAGCGAGGCCGTGATCGACGAGTGGCACCTGATCCACGGCAACTCGTTCATCGTCGCCGAGCCCACGGTCGAGGGCGAGCTCGCGCAGTTCGGGCTCGGGGAGGCGCTGCCCCGGGTCTACAGCCTGCTCGATGGCCGGACCCGGCTGCAGGACCTGTCGGCGCGCGTGCGGTCTCGCGAGGCCCGGGTCAACCTGCTGCGCCTCACGTTCCTGCTCGTGCAGACCGATCTCGCCCGCCTGTCCTGAGCGCCCGCTTCCGCATAGACTGCGCGCCGCAGTGACCGCGATTTTGACCGTCCAGGGGCTCGAGAAGCGCTACGGCACGCGCCGCGTGCTCGCTGGCGCGTCGTTCGCGGTGCACGAGCGCGACCGGATCGGCATGATCGGCGCGAACGGCGCGGGCAAGTCGACGCTGCTGAAGATGCTGGTCGCGCGGGCGATGGGGATCGACGACCCGTTGCTGCAACCCGATGACGGGCTGATCACGTGGCGCCGCGATCTCGTGCTCGAGTACGTCGCGCAGGAGCCGCACCTCGATGCCGAGGCGACCGTGGGCAGCGAGCTGGCGCGCGAGGGCGTCGCCGACTACGAGATCGACACGGTCGCGGATGCGCTCCACCTGCCGCCGATGGATCGCGAGATCGGCGTGCTCTCGGGCGGCGAGCGACGGCGCGTCGCGCTCGCGCGGGCGCTCCTCGGGAGGCCGGACGTGCTCGTGCTCGACGAGCCAACGAACCACCTCGACGCGCCGACCGTCGAGTGGCTGGAGACCCGGCTGCAAGCGTGGCCGGGCGCGCTGATCGTGGTCACCCACGATCGCTACTTCCTCGACCGCGTCGCGACGCGCATCGTCGAGGTCGATCGCGGCAAGACCTACGCGTACGAGGGCAACTACGAGGAGTTCTTGCTCGTGCAGGCCGAGCGGCTGTCGACCGAGACCGAGGCCGAGTACCAGCGGATCTCGTTCATCCGCCGCGAGATCGACTGGATCCGACGCAAGCCCGAGGCGCGGCGCACCAAGGCCAAGGCGCGGATCGACCGGTTCGATGCAGCTGTCGCGTCGGCCCCGACCACCGACGATCAGCAGCCCGCCAAGCTCGGCCTGCGGCTGCCGACCGGACCGCGCCTCGGCGGCACGATCGTCGAGCTCGTCAAGGTCGGCAAGTCGCTCGGCGGCAAGCGGCTGTTCGCCGACCTCTCGCTCGTGATGAAGCCCGGCGATCGGATCGGCATCGTCGGGCCGAATGGCGTTGGCAAGACCACGCTCATCAAGACCATCCTCGGCCTCGAGCCGCCCGACGAGGGCAAGGTCGTCGTCGGCAGCAACACCCGGCCCGCGTACCTCGAGCAAGGCCGCACCGAGCTCCGTGACGACCTCACCGTCCTCGAGGAAGTCGGCGAGGGCTACGACTACGTCGAGCTCCCCGACGGCCGCGTCCACGTCCGCGGGTTCCTGCGCATGATGGCGTTCCCGGACTCGATCGGCGACACCAAGATCGGGCAGCTCTCCGGCGGCGAACGCAATCGCGTCCAGCTCGCCCGCCTCCTCCGGCGCGGCGGCAACCTGCTCGTCCTCGACGAGCCGACCAACGATCTCGATCTGCCCACCCTCGGTGCCCTCGAGGATGGCCTGATCCACTTCCCCGGCTGCGCGCTGATCGTCTCCCACGATCGCTGGTTCCTCGATCGTGTCGCCACCGGCATCCTTGCGTTCGAGGGCGCCGGCACGGTCACGTTCTACGAGGGCAGCTACTCGTTCTACGTCGAGCGCCGCGCCAAGGCCGGCGCCGCCAACCGCGCGGCCGCCAAGGAAGCCGGCCGGCGGTCGCCCCCGACCGCCCCCTCAGCTGCCGCCGCCTCCGTCGTTTCCGCCGGGTCCGGCAGCAAGCCCGCCGGCCTGCGCAAGCTCACCTTCAAGGAAGCGCGCGAGCTCGAGGGCATCGAGGACCAGATCGCCACCGCCGAAGCCCGCGTCGTCGAGCTCGAGGCAACCCTCTCCAATCCCGCCGTCTTCAAAGATCGCGCCGTCGACGTCCAGACCCTGGTCGCTTCCCTCGATGCCGCCCGCACCGACGTCGAACGCCTCTTCGCCCGCTGGCAGGAGCTCGACGCCCTCAAATAGGGTCAGACGCAACTTGCGCAACTTACGATCTGGAACTGCCTGATCTCGTTGCACGGACAGGGTCAGACGCAACTTGCGCAACTTGCAATCAACGTGCAGATGTACGTGACTTGCGTTGTTGCGCGAGGTGCGTCCCGTCGCTCGCGTGCTCGTTTCTTTCGCGATCACAAGTTGCGTAAATTGCGTCTGACCCCATCGCTCGAGTGATCTCGTGAGGTTGGCGATCACAAGTTGCGTAAATTGCGTCTGACCCTAACGGGTGTGGGCGGCGAGGAGCTTCTTGAGCTCCTCGGCGATCTCGGGCTTCTGGCCGATCAGGTTCTGGCGCTCGCTGGGATCGGACTTGATGTCGTAGAGCTCGAGGCTCACGCCGTTATCGATCAGCTTCCACGGGCCCTTGATGATCGCGGTGACGCCGCCGGGGTTGGAGCGATCCTTGATCATCGCGGCGAAGGCGACGCCGTCATCCGCGGTGCCGATGCGCGCGCCGGTGGCTAGGTCAGCGAGGGAGCGGCCGTCGATGGTGGCGTCGCGAGGGGGCGGCTCGAAGCCTGCGAGCTCGACGATGGTGGGGGTGAGGTCGGTGAGCGAGACGGTCTCGGGGACGCGCAGGGGCTTGATGCCGGGACCGGCGATGACGAGCGGGACGCGGATCTGCGAGTTGTAGAGATCGGTGGAGTGGTAGGGCGCGCCATGCTCGCCGAGGGCCTCGCCGTGATCGGCGGTGATGATCGCGATCGGGGCACGCTCGGGGCGGCGCTCGGTGAAGGCGCCGAAGAGCTGGAGCATCATCGCGTCGACGCCGGTGAGGGCGCGGTCGTACATGCGGCCGCGCTCGACGGGATCCTTGGGGTCGGCGCCACCGCCGGTCCAGTTGTGCGGCTCGAGCACGTGCATCCACAGGAACAGCGGGCGATTGTTGGGCCGCCGCTCGCGCGCGTCGAGCCAGGCCCGCGCGGCCTTCGCGAGGCGCATGCCGTTCTGCTCGATCGTTACGTGCTCGAGGCCACGCGCGAGACCGGTCCGCGCCTCGGCGCCCCAGAAGCCCTTGCAACACATGAAGCCCGCGGTCTCGTAGCCGCCGGCGCGCAGGCGCTCCGCGAGCAGCACGTGGCGCGGGTCGACGCGCAGGGCCCAGCCGACGACACGCCCGCGCACGCGGTTGGGCTGGAGCCCGGTGACCATCGACGGGATCGAGCGTCGCGTGACGTTGCTCGGCGCGAACGCCCACAGGAAGACGGTTCCGCGCTGACCGAGCTCGCGGAGAACGGGCATGTCCGCGTTGCCGCCGTAGGGCGGGGTGTGATCGGCGCGCACGGTGTCGAGGGTGACGAGGATGATGTCTGGATGCGCGGCGCCCGGACGGTCGGCGGGACGAAACTCGGCGAGCGAGATGTTGGCGCGGATCGCATCGAGATCGAACAGCCGCTCGATGGCGATGCCGGCGAGCGGTTGATCGCCCCATACCTCGAGCGTGGTCGACGGGCGCGCACGGACAGCGACGACCGCGACGGCGATCGCGCTCGCGGTGACGACACCTGCAATGACGCCGACGATCGCGCGGGCACGCGGTAGCCGGTGCCAGGCCGCGTGGGCGGCGAGGGTGGCGGCGAGCGCGATCGCGGGCGCGTGCAGGAGGCTCGTATCGACCGGCCCGATCCGTCGCTTGACCATCAGCCGCCACAGCACGTAGGTCGTGACGAGCGCGAGGCCGATCGCGATGGCGATCACGGCGCGCGGCCGGAGCAGGGTGCCGCGCCCCTTGCGGCGCCACCGCGCGTCGAGCCGACGGGCTCCGTGCGCGACGAGCCGCGCGGCAGGCCGCGACACCGCGACCGCGACGAGTGCCGCGAGCACGCTGATGATCGGCGCGGCGAAGCTGACCGTCAGTGGCTTGAACGCGGTCCATGCCGCGAGCACCCAGGTGCCCTGGAAGGCGGCCCACGCGACCAGCAGCGCGCCGAGCAGGATCACGACGAGCCAGCCCGCGAGCCGCGGCGCGCCACCGCCTTCCTCGACGAGCGAGCCGGCGAGCTCGCGGGGCTGCCAGCCCGCGTAGACGCCGCGCGCGAGCACGCTGAGCCCGAACAGCACCGGGAACACGATCAGCGCGAGAAACCCGATCGCGGCGGCGAGCGCGAGCACGTCCTCGCGGCCCCGCGCCTCGAGCAGGCCGGCAGCGAGCGCACCGATGCACGCGCCCACAGCGCTCGGAGCGAGCCAGCGGACGGCGCGGCCGAGACGCGAGCCCGGAGCCGGACTCACGTCGCGGTTCCTGGTCGAGGCGGGAACAACACGCGGACGAAAAATTGTACTGCGTCGATGCGGCCGTACCAAGGTTGCGGGGTGGGCTGGCTCGCCATCTTCCGATCGCGCCGGATGGCGGTGGTGTTCGTGCTCGGGTTCTCGAGCGGGCTGCCCCTGTTACTGACCAGCCAGACGCTGCAGGCGTGGATGACCGCGACCGGCGCAGATCTCGGCCAGATCTCGGCGCTGTCCGCGGTCGGCCTGGCCTACACGTTCAAGTTCGCGGTCGCGCCGCTCCTCGATCGCTACCGGCTGCCGTTCCTGGGCCGCCGGCGCGGCTGGATGCTCGTCCTCCAGCTCGCGCTCGTCGTCGCGATCGCCCTGATGGGGCTCGTCGATCCGGTCGCGCAGCCGGGCTGGCTCGTCGCGCTCGCGCTCGCGGTCGCCGTGCTCGGCGCGTCGCAGGACATCGTGATCGACGCCTACAAGGCCGACATCCTCGCGCCCGAGGAACGCGCCGCCGGCGTCTCGGTCTACGTGATCGGCTACCGGATCGCGCTCGTGTTCACCGGGACGCTCGCGCTCGTGCTCGCCGATCACCTGCCGTGGTCCGCGATCTACGCGCTGCTTGCCGCGCTGATGGTGATCGGTGTGCTCGCCACGCTCGCGGCCGAAGAACCCGTCGAGCCCGCGCATCCGCCGGCGACGTTCCAGGAGGCTCTCTACCTGCCATTTGTCGAGCTCGTGCGCCGGCTCGGCGTGCGCGGCTGCGTGCTGATCGCCGCGTTCACCGCGCTGTACAAGTTCGGCGACTACCTCGCGCAGGCCGTGATCATCCCGTTCTTCGTGCGCGGTGCCCACTTCGACTTCACCGAGATCGCGATCGTCTATCAGGTGCTCGGCTTCGTCGGCATCGTGGTCGGCGGCCTGTCGGCAGGCGCGCTTGCCACGCGGTTCGGGATGCGTCGCATGCTGATCGCGTTCGGCCTCCTGCAGGCACTCACGAACCTCCTCTATGCCTGGCTCGCGCTCGCAGGCGACAACCTGCCGCTGTTCGGCACTGCCGTCCTCGTCGACAACCTCGCGAACGCGATGGGCACGGCGACCTTCGTCGCGTTCCTGATGTCGCTGTGCTCGGCGGCGGTCAGCGCGACGCAGCTCGCGCTCTTGACGTCGCTGTCGTCGATCGGCCAGCGCGTGTTCGGGCCGTTCGCCGACGAGATCGTCGATCACGTAGGCTGGTCGGGTTTCTTCGTGATCACCTCGTTGCTCGCGATCCCGGGACTCGTGCTCGCGTGGTGGGCCGCGCGCGAGCCGCGGTGAGTCAGCGCAGGCCGATCATCCCCGGGCCCGGGAGTGAATCCCGGTCCCTCCATCTCGGCGCGGCGCGGCTGCCGAGCTGACCGGCGTGATCGAGATCGATCTCGAGCGGCCCGATCTGCGTCGAGAACCGCAGCGTCACGTGGATCCGGTAGTCGCGCGCGCCACCGGCGAGCTGCGCCGCCACGATCGCGGCGTCGAGCGTGCTGATCGTCAGCGAGGTCTTGACCGGCGCGACGCCCCGCGCCGGGATCGTCTGCGCGAGCTGCACCGACCCCGACACCGCGCGCGAGCCACCGATCGAGAGCTGCCAGTCGATGCCGGCGAGCGGCACGCCGAAGCCGTTCGGGTTGGTGACATCGAGCTTTAGCTCGCCGGTGACCCCCGCGAAGCCCGCAGACGCCATCGCGACCTGGCGGACCTTGGCCTGGGGCTTCTCGATGGACTTCATGAAGAGCGAGCAGCCGCCCAAAATGACGACGAGGACCGCACATACACCGCTTGCCGTGAAGCTCCGCATGCCAGCCACCTGCAGCAAGCGCCGCGCCGCCGGCAACTGCATGGGCTGCCCCCCCGGGGCCGCCGGACTGTGAACGCGCCTTGACGCAGCGTGAAATTTGCTCCGGTGCCGACGGATCCGTAGCTTGGGTGGGTGAAGTCGTGGCTCGTGATCCCGGCGACCGGCGTGGTGTGTGCCGCAGGTGGGGCCGTGCTGACCGCCACACCGCTCGGCATGGCCACCGCGGTCGCGGGGATCACCGCGGGGCTCGCCGGCGCCGCGTGTGCCGGCGCGATCCGCGCGATCGCCGGTGACGCGCCCGCCGCGCTCGCCGGTGCGGTGGTGGCCGGCCTGCTCGCGATCGCGCTGTTCGCCGAGCACGGGCTCGTCCGGCCGGTGCCGTGCCTCGCGCTCGCCGCTGCGGCCTGGACGGTGATCGAGCTCGCGCGCACGACGACGTCGCCGCTCGTCGCGATGCTGCCCGCCGTGGTCGCCGCGATCCTCGAGCCTGCCGCGATCGCGTTGCTGCCGATTGCCGGGACTCGCCTCCTGACCTCGCCGTGGCAGCGTCCACGCTGGGCGATCGCGGTACCGATCGCCGGTGCGCTCGCGGTCGTCCTCGCGGTGATCGCCGGCGCCGCGCACGACGGTGCGTTCGCGAGCCTCGGCGCGCGGTGGTTCGGGGCGCGCGCGGCCTCGCTGCCTGCGGCGACGCTCCTCGAAGCGGTCGGCAACAGCCTCGGTCCGATCGTCGCGGTCGCCGCGCTCGCCGGGGTCGGGCTGATCATGCGGGTGCGGCTCGCCGAGCTCGCGATCGCGACGTGCATCCTCGGCGCGCTGCTCGTCGATCTGCGCGGAGGCAGCGTCGGTCCGGCGACCCTCGGCATCGCGGCGCTGTGTGCAGGGCTCGCGATCGGCCGGTTCGCCGCGACGATCCGGATCGTCCCGCTGCAGGCGATCGCGGGCGCCACCGCCGGTGTACTGCTGCTCGTGCCGCCCGCATGGACCGCGATCGAGCATGGTTCGCGCGTCGCGATCGGGAAGCCTTCGCGCTAACGTCGCGCGTATGGAGGTCGTCCGCGGCCATCGCCACGCACCCGCCTGGGCGGGTACCGCCGTCGCGATCGGCAACTTCGACGGCGTGCACCTCGGCCATCAGGCGCTGATCACACGCGCGCGCGAGCTCGCCGACGCGCACGCCGCCCTCGCGGTCGCGTTGACGTTCGATCCCCATCCGTCCGCCGTGCTCGGCTCGCGCGGCGGACCGCCCGTCCTCGGGTCGCTCGAGCGCCGGCTCGAGCTGCTTGCTGCCGCGGGTGTCGATGCTGTCGTCGTCGAGCCGTTCACGCTCGAGCTCGCCGGACTCGCACCGCAAGCGTTCGTCGATGACGTGCTGCTGTTCGCGCTGCGCGCACGCGCGATCATCGTTGGCTACGACTTCACCTACGGTCACGGCCGCGCCGGCACGACCGACGCGCTGCGAGCCCACGGCGCGCGGACCGGTGTCGAGGTCGCGATCGTCGCCGCCGTCGAGATCGCGGGCGAGGTCGTGTCGTCGACGCGGATCCGCGGGTGCCTCCGCGATGGCGATGTCACCACCGCGTCACGGCTGCTCGGTCGCGCGTGGGAGGTCGACGGCGTGGTCATCCACGGCGCCAAGCGTGGCCGCGCGATCGGCGTTCCCACCGCGAACATCGCACCTTCGATCGACCTGCCGCTCGCCCCCGGGATCTACGCGGTCACGCTCGCCGTCGACGGTGGGGTCTCGATGCCGGCGGTCGCGAGCCTTGGCCGCAACCCGACGTTCGTGGACGGTGGCGGGCTCGTGCTCGAGGTCCACGTCCTCGACTGGGACGGGGATCTCTACGATCGCCGCGTCAGAACCACGTTCGTGGCGCGGATCCGCGACGAGCTCAAGTTCGATTCGGTCGGCGCACTGGTCGCGCAGATCCGCGCTGACATCGACGTCGCGCGTCAAATGCTCGCGCGCGCCTGATTGCAGCGCGGTGATACCCGCGCACCTCGCCGAGTCGACACGCCGCAGTCTCGCCGCGGTCGTCGGATGTCATGGCAGTGCCATTGGCCCGCGCATCGGTGAGGTGTGTGATGCGCCGCAAGGGAGGATCTTCATGCGCCTGCGTACCCTCGGACTCGCCGCTGTCGTCTCGGCCGGCATGTTTCAGACCAGCTCGGCTCTCGTGCGCCCCAGGGGCGCCGAGGCTCCCATCGTGTCCGCCGAGCGCGGGCCGCGCAGCCATCGCACGACCGCGTGGGCGCGCGGCAATCAGCTCGCACCGCTCGGGCTCGCCGGCTGGACCGCGATCTACGATCGTGACACCAACGTGCCGCTCCGGCTATGGGGCGCAGGTCAGCTCGCGAGCGGCTCGGTCGGCAATCCGGCAACCGCCGAGGCCGCGGCCCGCCACTTCCTCGCAGCGCACCTCGCGGTGCTCGCGCCCGGCGCGTCGGTCGCGGACTTCGAGGTCGTCGCGAATCGACTATCGCCTGCGGGCGACATCCGCAGCGTCGGCTTCGCGCAGCGCGCGAATGGCATCCGCGTGCTCGGTGGCAGCATCGGCTTCTCGTTCAAGCGCGATCGCCTGGTGATGGTCAGCTCGACCGCGCTACCGAACATCGCGGTCGCGGTGCCGGCGACCCGGCTCGCGGCCTCGGTCGTCGCGAACAAGGCGACGGCGTGGCTCGCCGCGGCCGGCCACGCGGTGCGGCCCACGCTGACCTCGGCATTCGCGCCGAGCGAGCGCGTGCCGAGCGAGCGCGTGATCGTGCCGATCGTGCGGCCGCGCCGCGGCGCGACGCCCGACATCACGTATCACGTCGCCGAGCAGATCGCCGTCGAGACCACGGCGAGCCCCGGGCGCTGGGACGTCTGGCTCGACGCCACCGACGCGAGCCCGATCGCGCGCAAGAGCACGATCCACTACGCGAGCGGCAAGGTGCTGTTCGATGCCTCCGATCGTCACCCGGCCAGCACGCGCAGCGCCAAGCCGGCGGCGTTCGCGTCGCTCACCGTCGACGGTGTCGCGACGACCTCGACCGCAGACGGTACGGTGACCTGGGCCGGCACCGCGGCCGGCAGCGTCGGGCTCGACCTCTCGGGACCGTTCGTCGCGATCACGAACAAGGCCGGCGCACGCGCGACCGAGACGATGTCAATCCCACCGAGCGGTACGCTGACGTGGAGCCGCGCTGCCGACGAGATGGTCGACGCGCAGATCACGGCGTTCGTCCACGCCAACATCGTCAAGCAGTTCACCAAGGAGCGCATCGATCCGACGTTGGCGTGGCTCGACGAGCCGCTCGCCGTGTTCGTCAACGAGGCGCAGACGTGCAACGCGTTCTCGACCGGCGACGACATCCACTTCTTCCGCCGCGGCTCGCAGTGCGAGAACACCGGCCGGCTCGCGGACGTCGTCTATCACGAGTTCGGTCACTCGCTGCACGCCCACGCGATCATCGACGGCGTCGGCGCGTTCGACGGGGCGCTCTCCGAGGGGATGTCCGACACGCTCGCGTCGCTGTTGACCCGCGATCACGGCATGGGGCGCGGGTTCTTCTTCGGCGACGGACCGCTCCGCGACCTCAACCCGGTCGGCACCGAGAAGCGCTGGCCCGACGACGTCGTCGGCCAGGTCCACAGCGATGGCGAGATCATCGGTGGCACGATGTGGGATCTCGGGGTCGCGCTGCAGACCAAGCTCGGCGCGACTGCGGGCCACGAGAAGACCATCCAGATCTTCTACGGCGTGCTCCAGCGTGCCTCCGACATTCCGTCCGCGTACGCCGAGGCACTCGTCACCGACGACGACGACGGCGATCTCGCGAACGGCACGCCGAACCAGTGCGAGATCAACGCGGCGTTCGGCGCACACGGGCTGACCGATCCGTCGATCACGCTCGGCGTGCGCGCGCCGGTCCGCGACGGCTACGACATTTCGATCACCGTGAACCCGGCGACCACCAGCGCGTGTCCCGGCCCGTCGGTGGCGAGCGGCGACGTCCAGTGGAAGCAGCGCGGCGGTTCGTTCGCGACGGTGCCACTCGTCCAGGGCGGCAACACGTTCACCGGCGCGATCCCGACGCAGCCCGACGGTACGGTCGTCCAGTACAAGGTCACGTTGACGCTCGCCGACGGTACGTCGGTCAGCTATCCGAACAACGCCGCAGATCCGGCGTACGAGTTCTACGTCGGACCGGTCACGCCGATCTGGTGCGCGGGCTTCGAGACCGGGCTCGAGGGCTGGACCACCGGGGCGTCGCCATCGCAGGGCGCCGAGTGGGAGGCCGGCGAACCGCTCGGCCTCGGCGGCGATCCCAAGCTTGCACACGGCGGCACGAGCGTGCTCGGCATCGATCTCTCCGAGGACGGCGTGTACCTGCCGGGGACCCAGGCATACGCCGAGAGCCCCGAGATCGATCTCGCCGGTAACGCGCACGTCCGCCTGCAGTACTACCGCTGGCTCGGCGTCGAGGACGGCTTCTACGACAAGGCGAAGATCTCCGCGAACGGCATCGAGGTCTGGAAGAACTACGCGAGCGCCAGCGAGCCCGAGTCGTCGGGCAAAAACCACGCCGACAAGGAGTGGCGCTTCCAGGATGTCGATCTCGCCGCGCATGCAGCATCCGGCAAGCTGAAGCTGCGCTTCGAGCTCGCGAGCGACGAGGGTCTCGAGATGGGCGGCTGGACGATGGACGACGTGTGCATCGTGGCCGCGACCGGCCCGGCGGTGACGTGCGGCAACACGTCGGTCGACGATGGCGAGACCTGCGACGACGGCAACCGCGTCGACGGCGACGGCTGCTCGGCGAACTGCGCCGACGAGGCGGGCGGCGACAGCGGCTGCTGCTCGGTCGGTGCAGGCCCCGAAGGCGCGTTCGCGCTGTCGCTCATGACGCTCGGGCTGCTCGCGCGTCGCCGTCGCCGTCGCTAGCAGCAATGCCGCTCACTTTAGCGGCCTCGCTCGTTGGCACCTCGCACGCCTTCGCCAGATTGGCCGCCAAGGCGCCGAGCACGCCAAGGTGTTTTCAGGAGAGCGTGCTCGGACCAGAGGCCAGTAGCACGAGAGGGGA
>JBKJUF010000516.1:0-4618 GCA_046590445.1 Kofleriaceae bacterium | reverse complement strand
TGCTGACGACCGGAACGACCCTCGAACCGCGGCAGCTGCCGCCACACGTCCGACCCAAGCTGACGCCTTCGGGCATACCGTTCATCCCCGGGGCGACCATGGTCGAGCTCGAGCGTTACGCGATCCTCGAGACGCTCAAGGCGACCGGCGGCTCGACCTCGAAGGCGGCCGAAATGCTCGGGATCAGCACGCGAACGATTCAGTACCGGCTGCACCAGTACAACGAAGCTCCCCGCTCGGAGGTCGAGGTCGTCCAGAGAGAATCGCGCACGTCCGCAAACGGCGCAGGTACACCCGAGCAGCCGTGACGAGCTCGATCCTCGACGAGCTGTTCTCGTACATCGGCTTCGATGATGAGGACGCCACGCGGCTACGTACCCTGCATCCGGTGCTCGAGCCGCACTTCCCGGCGATCGCCGAGCGATTCTACGACGCGCTGTGGGCCAACCCGACCGCAGCGGCCGTGCTCTCCGGCCCCGAGCAGATCGAGCGGCTTCGCATCACGCTGATCGACTGGATGTCAACGGGCTTGCTCGGTCCGTACGACGAACGATTCTACGACAAGCGCTCGCGCATCGGGCGTCGCCACGTTGCGATCCGCCTTGCGCACCACTACATGTTCACGGCGATGAATGTCGTGCGGACGGCGTATCAGGGTGCGATCATGAAGCTGTTCCCACCCGACGAAGCGTGCGCGATCACGTGCTCGGTCAACAAGCTCCTCGACGTCGAGCTCGCGATCATGGTCCGGCACTACCAGCTCGACTCCGAGGAAAAGCTGATCGCGCGCGAGCGCCACATCTTGGCCGACCGCATCGAAGCGATGCAGACGATGAGCGCCGGGCTCGCGCACGAGGTGCGCAACCCGCTCAACGCAGCGAAGCTTCAGCTCGAGCTCCTCGAGCGGCGCTTGCGACGCATGGGAGACGACGCGCGACTCGTGGAACCGGCCGAGCTGGCGCAGAAGGAGATCGAGCGGCTCACCGCGCTCCTCAATGACTTCCTCGCGTTCGCGCGCCCACCGGAGCTCCACGCGCAGGACCACGACGTGGCGTCTATCGTCCGGCAAATCGCCGAGCTCGAACGTGTGGCGGCGGAACGCCGAGGCGCCGAGCTCACGCTCGTGACCTGCCCACCACACCTGATCGCGAAGATCGACGCGTCCAAGTTGCATCAGGTCGTGCTGAACCTCGTGCGCAACGCGATCGAGGCGGTGTCCGCGGGAGGCCACGTCACGCTCGAGCTGCGGAGCGACGACGATCGCGTCCAGCTCCGCGTGCAGGATGATGGTCCCGGGATTCCGGACCACGTGCGCCCACGGATCTACGAGCCGTTCTTCTCGACGAAGGAAGGCGGCACGGGCCTCGGGATGTCGATCGTCCACAGCCTCGTGTCGCTGCACGGTGGATCGATCGACCTCGACACCGGCCCGCGCGGCACGCGCTTCGACGTCACGATCCCGCGCCGCGCGTGAGAACGCATCGACGCACGCGATCGCGGGCAGCGACCTACGCGACGAGCACGATTCGATCGATGTCGGAGTACTTGAAAGGGACCATTACCACCGGGATCACCGGGGACCAGGGGACCACCGGTTAGGGCCTCCATTCGGGAAGTGGCCCGCTACGTGGCGCAGCCCGATGATGGCGCGCACCGAAACGAGTGAAGGCCCGAATTATAGCTCGAGCCTTCGGTCGTAGTCCCAGCGCCGGGCGTTCGTCGCTGGCGACAAGCACGCGGCGGCGAGACTCGACCTTGCCGAGCGCATCGCGCAGCGCGTCCTCGGGTCGAATGCCGGGACGCAGCACGCCGAGCACGGCGAGGTCGCTGACCTTGTCTTTGCCTGCGAGCACTTCGGCAAGCACCGTCGCGCATCCCGGCAGCCTCTCGAACTCGTGCTCCTCTCCGGCTGATCGTCACGGATACGACGCTCGGCGGTCGTTTCCAACGCACGGACAGCGACGACCGTTCACCGCACGACGTGCAGGTTATCAATCACTGCCTCGACGCCGCGCGTCCCGTGCGCTGCACCGACCACGGCCTGGCGCTCGGTCCACGAGTGGACCTTGCCGGACACCGTGACTCGGTCATTGTCGACCTCGAGCTCGCTCTGGTTCGCCTTGCGATCGGCGCGGCGCTCAAGCGCGTCGTGGATCGCGCTTCGCAGCGCGACCTTCGAGACCTGCGCAGCCTTCACCGTGATCCGGTTCTCGATCGGGCGAACGCCCCGCCAGGTTCCGGATCATCGTCGTGACCAACCCGGGTGTCGGGACTTCCTCGCCGATCGTCAAGGCGAAGTCGCGTACCAGAGGTGAGTCGGCGAAGGTAGCCTCCGTCGCAGACGGCTCGTGGCCACCGAGCCTGTGTAGGAAGCGACGACGGTCCGGTGCGATGGCCTCGAACACGGCGCCGCCCGTAGGTCGCCAGCCGGTCGCGCGGCACATGCGGCCGATGTCGTCGTCGTTCCCGACCGAGAAGAAGAATGCCGGCATCGCGGCCAGTGCGTCGCCGTAGTGGGCGATGTACTCGATCACCGAGCGTGGGTGCCGACCGAAACGAACGGTGGAACCGATCACGACGGCCTCGTAATCGGCTGGCGGCGGAACCGAACCGGCATCGGCATCCGCGAGCTCCGCAGTCAGCCCGTCGCGGGAAAGGTGATCGGCGAGGGCCAGAGCGATCGCCTTCGTCTGCGCGTATCTACTCGTGTACACGACGAGGACGCGCGGGGCGATATCATCGACGCCACGCCGATCGCGCCGGTCCAAGCGAACGGCGCACGCACGCGTGCACTCCACGGCGCTACACGGTTGAAACCGACTACATCCAGTGATCACGACCCCGCAGGGGGTTCGCTCGAGCTCGATCTCCTCGTGCTTGGCCGTCTCGGGGCAGGTGATGCGTTGGCGTTCCATGGTGTCACTCCGTTCGTTGGTCATCTCTCACCTTGGCTACTCGAGGTCAGGCGCAACGTCGCGAGCGTCCCACCGCCGGCGAACACCAACCCGGCGCCGACGCAGGCGATGGCGGCAAGCGAGAGCATCGCGATCGGCTGGCCCCCCGCCAACGCGAGGAGCGCGAGCACGAGCGCGGCGAGGCCGGCCAGCATCATCACAGCCAGCGCCCAGGCGCCAAAGCGCGTGACCTCCGCTGTCGGGTCGCCGAGCTCCGCGCGGCCTGCGAACAGAACGCCGGCCCCGAGGGTCATCGCCGCGATCGGCAACCAGGTGAATGGCACCACGCGCAGGAGGACCAGCACTCCGAACGCGATGCTGGCCAAGCCGGCGACGAGATCGATGCTGATCCCCACGACCTCGTCGCGCTCCGAGGGGGGCCTGCTTCGCGCGGCGATCGTGCCGGCTTGCGCGAACACGCCGAAGCCCACCACGATCGTCGCGACCGCCACCATGAGCGCTGGATGGTTGCCAAGCATGCCGATCACGGCGATCGCGACACCGCTCGCACCGCACACCATCTCGACCCACGAGCCGCTCGCGACGGTGACCTGATCGGGAGGCGGATCGTTCGCCTGCCGCAGCTGATGCTCGGTGCTCGTGTAGCCCATGTGACGCTCCTGACGAGTACAAGTGCATCGCTCGTACCGAGCACGCAGTGACGCGCGTTGGTGAAACCGCGCAACGGTGTCGCCAGCCTTCAAACCCGCGCAAGTCCTTCGCGGTAGCCCGCGGCGAGCTGGCGGACCCCGCGCTCGATGTTGCGTAGAGACCCTCTGGTCTCGCGTTTCGCATTCGGGCAGCGGCGTACGGACCCAGACCTCGATGAAGTGCGGTGGCGCCGCACGCGCGATCGATCGGTGCGCGCGTCCGAGGGCGGTCGCGGGGACGAGGACAACATGTCCTTGTCGCGCGAGGAGCGCGGCGAGCGCAGCGAGTCGTCGATAGAAATCGTCACGATCCGCCGCTTCGTATCGGTCGGCGGAGAGCGCGTCGCGTTGGGGACTGTCCCGGGCGCGTCGGCTACGAGGTTCGCCACGCCCAGGAGGAGCCCGATGCGCGGTTCGAGCAGTGCACCCGCCGCGCCGGAAATAACCGCGCGCGGTGTCAGCTCGCGGTTTCATGACAGCTATGCGGTCGCGCGTCGCAGCACGTCCGCCAGCACCTGAAGCGCGTCGACGGTGGTAAACATCCCCTCGACGTGTCCGCGGTGGTTCAACACCACCGCGGATCCATACTTGCGGCTGGACATCATCTCGACGATGACGTCGACCGGATCGTCCGCGGACACGCCGTAGACGTCTTCGACCATCGCGTCCTCGACCGTGACCTCGTCGGGATCGCTGTCCGGCAGGGTCTCGATCAGGTGTAGATCGCGCTCGCTCACGATCCCGACCAGCTTGCCCGCCTCGAGCACGGGCAAATGGCGGATCTGGTGCTCGCGCATCAGTTGGTGCGCCTGCGACATCTTGGCGTCCTTGCGGATCGTCCACGGCTGCCGCGTCATGTACCGAGAGATCGAAGGCATCAACATGCGATTGCTCGATGCACTCGACGTGCCCGTTGCTCGGTCAACGATCGCGAATCGTGTCGTGGCAATGCGCGCACGTGCCGAGGAGGTCGCCGTAGATCTCGACGCGATCGTCGAGAGTATTCGCCTTTTG
>JBKJUF010000105.1:0-4305 GCA_046590445.1 Kofleriaceae bacterium | reverse complement strand
TGCCCCTGACCGCCGCGCGGACATGCGTGCTCGCGATCGAGGAGCACCAGCCACTGCGCCGCACGATCTCGCTGACCGGGTCGGGGCCGCTCGAGCTCGCCGCCTATCTGGAGGGCGCTCCCGCCGACGTCGCCGCCCGGCTGCGCGGCGTGATGGCGATCCGCAAGGACATCGGGATCCTCGACGAGGAGATTGCCACGCTGCGGACCCGCGTCGGCGACGTCGCGCATCGAGCCGGCGAGCTCCGCCGCAGCATCAAGGCGCTCGAACGCGTGCGTGCCGACGACCTCCGCAAGCGGCTCGTCGCAAGCCTGACCGCGGCGACCACGGAGTCGGACACGATCGCGAAGACGCTCGGCGCGCGCACCGAGGCGATGTGGACACAGCGCACCCGGCTCGCCGACGCGATCCGCGACCTGACGTTCGCGGATCAGCCGTAGCTCAGCGCGGGTCGACGACGCGGCCGATGAACAGGATCGCGCCGGTCGAGATGTCGCGGATCAGGATCAGAAACGGGCGATCGACGTGCAGCGTCTGCGGAAGCGGAGCGCTGGTATCGCCGATGATCACCGCAGTCGCCGCGGCTGCCTCGGTGCCTGTTTCGTCGATCGCGACGAAGCCCTTGTGGACGACGTCGGTGATCACGAGGTCGCGGGTGCCGTCGATGCCCGACAGATCTGCGGCGGCGCCGAACGGGTCGGTCATGCCGAGATTCTTGAGCACCTCGGCGAGCCCGAGCATGCAGCGAACTTGAACTTCGGCTGCGTCAGGTCGACCGCGGCCGGCTCGAGCGCTCTCGTGATCTGCGTCAGCTTCGCGCCGTCGAGGGTCGCCTCGAAGCTCGCGAGGTCATCGGGGACGACGACGACCATCGACAGGAGGTTGCCGTCGTACGGCAACTCGGCCGCGCGAAAGCCAGCGCCGGCCGCGTAGCCGTAATCCCACGCCGCGCTGAAGTAGAAGGGGTCAGACGCAACTTGCGCAACTTGCGATCTGCAAGCGCCCGAGATCCCCGGACTGCGAGGGTCAGACGCAACTTGCGCAACCTACGGAGACGATATGGGGGGCGCGCTTTTTTTGCGGACACAATGCGCGCGCAAGTTGCGCTACTTGCGTCTGACCCCAACGGTGCAAGCAACTCGCGACGTTACGGATCGCAAGTTGCGCAAGTTGCGTCTGACCCTAGCGGAAGAGGCGGCCGCGCAGATCGGGCGAGGGCTGGGCGATGAGCTCGGCGAGGACGAGGTTGACGCCGGCAGCCTCGATGGCAGCGGCGGTCGCGGCGCCGATGGAGTCGAGCGAGCCGGTCAGCGTGAAGTAGGCTTTGCCTGCGAGATCAATCGCGAAGCGAACGTCGCGGACGGTGACGTGTGCGACCTTGCAGGCGGCATCGGCAGCGCGGATCGCGGCGGCGACGGTGGTGGTCTCGACGATGACGACGGCCTCGGCGTCCGGATCGTCGGTCCAGTCGGGCGGCGCGACGGGGGCACCGAGCATGGGCCAGACCTGATCGTCGGCGGCCGCGAGCTCGACGTGATCGATGAGGTGAGTGCCAGCGGCGAGCTTGCCGGCGGCCATCGCTTCCTCGACCTCGGCGACGCCACCCTCGAGCATGACGACGTGCTTGCCGCCGGAGATCGCACGCGACGAGAGCAGGATGGCCGGTGCGCGCTTCAACGACGCGTCGGCGACGACCACGCCACGCGCGATGCTTCCGATCTCGAGAACGCCGAGGGCGGGACCGCGGGCGCTCAAACGAACCTGAACGCCTCTTTCAGCGTACAGCGGCGCTCGCGCGTGAAGTGAACGGCGGTGGTGAGGCCCTCGCCGGTCGGCGACGCGATCGTGAAGGACGTGTAGCCCTCGCCGCCGAGCGCGAGCCCCGCGTACGAGGCCTCGTTTTTCACGAAGATGCTGCAGTTACACAGCCGCGCCATGGTCGCCATGTTGTCGATGTTGAGCGAGTGCATCGTCGCGGTGTGGTGGAAGCCATGCTCCACGCGCAGCGCCGCGGCGATAGCGTCGACGGCATCCTTGACGCGGAACAGCGGGATCACCGGCATCAGCAGCTCGTGCTGGACGAACGGATGCTGTTCGTCGACCTCGCACAGGATCATCCGTAGATCGTGACCGTGACCGCCGATGCCGGCTGCCTTCGCGATCACGCCGGCGTCCTTGCCGATCCACTCCTTGTTGACGTGGTCGCCCTCGAGTACGACCTTCTCGAGCTCGCGGGTCTGTCGCTGATCGAGCAGCAGGACCGGTTGCTTCTGGAGCTGGCGGACGAGCTCGGTCGCGATCGAGTCGACCGCGATGATCTCCTTCTCGGCGATGCAGACGATGTTGTTGTCGAGCGTTGCGCCGCGCACGATGGCATCGGCGGCCTTCGCGAGGTTCGCGGTCTCGTCGACGACTGCCGGCGGATTCCCCGGACCCGCGCCGATCGCCTTCTTGCCCGAGTTCATCGCCGCCTTGACGACGGCCGGGCCGCCGGTCACGACGATGAGCCGCACCAGCGGGTGCTTCATCAGGATCCCGGCGGTCTCGATCGTCGGGCGCTCGACGGACACGATCACGTCGCGCGGCCCACCGGCCGCCTGAATCGCCTCGTTGAGGAGGTGCACGCACCAGTTGCAGACCTGCGCGGCCGACGGATGGACGTTGAACACGACCGAGTTACCGGCCGCGACCATGCCGATCGCGTTGCACAGGATCGTCTCGGTGGGGTTCGTGGTCGGGGTGATCGCGAGGATCACGCCATACGGCGCGCGCTCGGTCAGCATCAGCCCGTGGTCGCCGGTGTACGCGACGGTCTGCAGGATCTCGGGGCCCGGCGTCTTCTCGGCGACGAGCCGGTTCTTCGCGAGCTTGTCCTCGTAGCGACCGAGCCCGGTCTCCTCGACCGCGTACTGCGCGAGCTTCTCGTTGTTCGAGAGCACCGCCTTGCGCATCGCCTCGACCATCTTGACCTTGGTCGCGACGGGCGTCTTCTCGTTCTGCTCGAACGCGCGGCGCGCGGCCTTCGCGGCGCTGTCGGCGTCGGGATAGACCCCATTGGTGCCGCGCGGGATGTTCGGCTTGCGCGAGGGCCCGGCGGCCTCGGCGGCCGGCACGTTGCCGTGCGGCGGCGCGCGAGTGACACCACCGCCGGATCCACCGCCGCTCCCCGTCCCGCCCAGTCGGTCGACGACGCGCGAGACGATCTCCTCGATCTTGCGCTCGTCGATCCCCGCGACGCCAGCGTCGCTCGGCTGTCTAGCGGGTGCCGCACCCCGCGGTGAACCGACAGCCGCGCCGGTCGCGGTACCGCTCTTGGTTGCGCCGGACGTCTCGGGCTTCGGGACGCTGCCTCGCGGCACGTACGGCTTGCCGTAACCCACGCGCTACTCCTTCACGTACCGGCGCTCATTGCCGACCGCGATCTCGTCGACGATCGCCATGATCGTGGCGTCGACCGGCCGGTTCTGGGTCACCTGGGTCTGCCGCGCCGACGATCCGGACGCGTAGAGCACGACCTCGCCGACGCCGGCACCGACGGCGTCGACCGCGACAGCGATCCCGCCCGTCGGGTTCCCATCGACGTCGCAAGCGCGCACCACGAGGAGCTTGAGCCCGTCGAGGGTCGGCTCCTTGCGGCTCGCGACGAGCGTCCCGATGACCTTGCCGAGGACCACGGGGCCTACTTCTTGTTGCCGTTTCCGGAATCCGACGACCCGGCGCGGCCGAGCGGCAGCACCGCGTCGACGTTGGCGTGCGGTCGCGGGATCACGTGGACCGAGACGACCTCGCCGACGCGCTCTGCAGCGCGCTGGCCGGCCTCGGTCGCTGCCTTGACGGCCGCGACATCGCCACGGACGATCGCGGTGACGTAGCCGCCACCGGTCTTCTCGAACCCGACGAGCTCGACCTTGGCAGCCTTCACCATCGCATCGGCCGCTTCGACCATGCCGACGAAACCTTTGACTTCGATCATTCCGAGCGCGTCAGCCATCTGATTCTCCTAGGTCGCCCCCCGAGCCGAAGGCCCGGGAAATCGATCATTTATCGACGAACTTTTCCGGTTCCTTGCCCGTGACAGCAGCAAGCGCTGCCGTCGCGGCCGCCGCCGCCTCATCGATCTCAGCCTCGGGCCCCGCCATGTAGAGGCGCCCGAACGCACCATAGGGAGTGACGTTGACCAGGTTGACCTGGGCCGCCTTCTCCGCTTCGTTCGCTGCGAGCACCGCATAGCCGGCGGGCTCGCACTCGAAGATGAACAGCGACTGTCCCGGCAGGACCATCATGCCCGCGCTCGAGCGGTTGATG
>JBKJUF010000758.1:0-8672 GCA_046590445.1 Kofleriaceae bacterium | reverse complement strand
CTGCGCACCGCGCTCGCGATCCAGCCGCGCGACGGCCAGCTCTGGGTGTTCGTGCCGCCGGTCGAGCGGTTCGCGGACTTCTGCACGCTCGTCGGTGCGCTCGATCGCGCGCGCCAGGCGACCGGGCTCGCGCTTCACCTCGAGGGCTACTCGCCGCCGCCGTCACCGGCGATGAAGCGGTTCGCGGTGACGCCCGATCCCGGCGTCCTCGAGGTCAACCTGCCGCCGGCCGCGTCGTGCCGCGAGGCGACCGAGCTCCATCACGTCGTGTTCGACGCCGCGCTCGCCGCCGGGCTCACCGCGGAGCGCTACCTGCTCGACGGCCGCGCCGCGGGGTCGGGCGGCGGCAACCACATCACGATCGGTGGCCCGCGCCCCGAGGCATCGCCGTGGCTGGTGCGACCCGCGCTACTCGCGAGCCTCGTCACGTTCGTCCAGCATCACCCGTCGCTGTCGTATCTGTTCTCGGGGTTATTCGTGGGCCCGACCTCGCAGGCGCCGCGCGTCGACGAGGCCCGCCACGACGCGCTCTACGAGCTCGAGCTCGCGTTGCCACAGCTACGTGCGAAGCCGCCGGTCTGGCAGATCGATGCGTTGCTGCGCCATCTGCTCGTCGATGTCGCGGGCTCCACGCATCGCGCCGAGATCTCGATCGACAAGCTGTTCGATCCGTCGACGCCGTACGGCCGGCAGGGTCTCGTCGAGCTCCGCGCGTTCGAGATGCCGCCGCACCCGCGGATGGTCGCCGCGCAGGCGATCCTCGTGCGCACGCTCGTTGCCGCGCTCGCCGCACAGCCCTACGAACATTCGCTCGTCCGCTGGGGCACCCGGCTGCACGACCGGTTCCTGTTGCCGTACTGGATGTGGCAAGACTTCGAGCACGTGCTCGCGCACCTCGCGGCGAGCGGCGTCGCACTGCCGGCGGACGCGTTCCGGCCGTTCGTCGAGCTGCGCTGCCCGCTCGTCGGCCGGCTCGCGACCGAGGGCGGCGTGGTCGAGATCCGGAACGCGATCGAGCCGTGGCACGTGCTCGGCGAGGAAGCGACGCAGGCCGGGACCGCGCGCTACGTCGACTCGTCCGTCGAGCGCGTCGAGATCCGCGCGATCGGCTTGGCGGGAGAGCGCTATACCGTCGCGGTCAACGGCTTCGCGGTGCCGCTGCGCGATGGCGAGAGTACAGATGTCCGCGTCGGCGGCGTGCGGTTTCGCGCGTGGTGCCCGCCGCACGCGCTGCACCCGCACCTCGGCATCCACCACCCGCTGAAGATCGACGTCGTCGATAGCTGGGCGAAGCGCGGCGTCGCCGGCGGCGCCTATCACGTGTGGCACCCCGAGGGTCGCGCGTACGCGAGCGCGCCGCTCACGCGCGTCGAGGCGGCCGCGCGTCGGGCGCAACGCTTCACGCTCGCCGGACCTTCGCCGTGGCCGATCCGTGCGCAGGTGGCGGCGCCGCATCCCGACGAACCGTACACGCTCGATCTGCGCCGCCTGGATCCGGGCAAGCCAATGCCGAAAACGGAGGACTGGGGGGGCTCGTGACGCGCGACGATCTCGACGCATCGTTGGCGATGCACGACGAGCTCCTCGCCCGCCGTAACGTCGACGTCTGGATCGGCGCCGAGCCGACCTTCACGCGTGCGGATTCGCTCGAGCCCGCATGGGCGATCGCCGCCGAGGGCAGCGACAAGCTCGAGCGCGCGCATGCGCTCGCGACCGCGCTCGCAGACCAGCTTCCGGGCGCGAGCGTCGTGCGCGTGACCGGCCGGCAGTTCCCCGACGAGCCCGCGCCGAGGTTCGCGTTCGGCGTGCGCTGGGGCGATCACGGTGCAGGCCGCGGCACGCGGGTGCCCGCGGACAGCCCGCCGGAGCCACCACCGAGCGACATCGGCGCCGACCACTGGTTGACGGTCACGCCGGATCCTGGCGTCGTCGAGGTCAACATGGCGCCGTGCGCGTCGGCGACCGCGTTCGCGCAGCAGGCGCGCCAGATCTGGACCGCGGCAGCCGCCGCAGGCCTCTCGCCGGTGCGTCACCGGTTCAACGGCGACATCGCGGATTCGGGCGGCGGCGGGCAGCTCTCGCTCGGCGGCGCACGTCCGGACGCGAGCGCGTTCGTGCGCTACCCGCACGTCTTGCCCGCGCTGATCCGCTACGTCAACAACCACCCTTCGCTGTCGTACTGGTTCGCGAACGAGTGCGTTGGCTCCGCGTCGCAGGGCCCGCGCCCCGACGAGGGCACGCGCGAGCGCTGGGACGAGCTCGGGGTCACGCTGAGCTGGCTCGAGCGGCTCGCGGATCGCGGCGAGCTCCCACCCGAACAGCTATGGCAGGCGCTCGGGCCGCTGCTCGTCGACGCGGCCGGCAACTCGCATCGCGCGGAGCTCAACGTCGAGAAGCTGTGGAACCCGCACATCACGCCGCACGGCACGCGCCACGGCAAGATGGGCCTCATCGAGCTGCGTGCCGTTCGCATGCCGGACCGGCCCACGATGCTATCCGCGCTCGCCGTGCTGTTTCGTTCGATCGTCGCGCGGCTCGTCGTCTCGGATTACCGCTCGCCGCTCGTCGACTGGCACGACGAGCTCCACGATCGGTTCGCGCTGCCCGCGATCCTGTCGCGCGATCTCCGCCTCGTTCTCGGGGATCTCGACGAACACGGGCTCGGCGTCCCCGCGCAGCTGCGTCGCGAGCTCGACGCGTGGCGCCAACCCGGCGTGACGTGTCGGCTCGGCGACGCGACGTTGACGCTGCGCCCGGCGATCGAGTTCTGGCCGCTCGTCGGTGACGTCGCCTCGCAGGAGCATGCGACCGTGCGATGCGTCGATGCCTCGACCGCGCGGCTCGAGATCTCGATCGACGGCGTGGGCCCGCAGCAGGTCGCGGTCGCGGGACGCTGGGCCCACCTCCGCGCGGTCGGTGATGGTGTGCGCGCGATCGGCGTCCGCCGCCGGATCTTTCAGCCGTCGCCCGGCCTGCACGCGGGTCTGCCGGCGACCGATCCGCTCGTCATCGAGTGGGGCTGGGGCGGCCGCGCGCAGACGATCGAGCTGTGGGCATGGCGGCCCCATGGCGGACCCTACGAGGGCTTGCCCGCCGACGAGTACGCCGCGCTCGCGCGCCGCCAGGAGCGGATCGCGATCACCACCCGCGACGGCGAGGTCTCCGCGAGTGGGCACTGGAGCGAGACCCGCGCGTTCACGATCGATCTGCGTCGCGAGCTCTGAGCCGCACGCTACATCAAGCGCGGGGGGGGCGCGAACGTCCCGCCGGCCACGGTCGTCGTGCGGCCGATGTAGCCGCCACCACCGCCGCCGCCACCGCCACCACCACTACTCGCGCCCCCGCTCCCGCCCCCCGCGGATCCAACCGCGCCTGCTGACCCCGTTCCGCCCGTGCCATTTGAGGCCGTGCCTTGCGGAGGTTGCGCGTTCATCGCCTCCCCACCATCCACGCCTGCCGTCGCGTCGTTGCCACCGCTCGCCCCCGCGCCGCCGATCGCGAAGATCGTGGCGCTCGGCCCGATGCTGAGTGTGGGCGCATCGAGCCCGATGAAGCCGCCCGATCCGCCGCCGCCCCCCCCCGAGCGGGCGACGCTCGCCGCACCGCCGGCACCCGACGCATTGATGGTGCCTTTGATGGCTATCTCTCCGCCGGAGATCAGGTAGACGGCGCCACCACCGGCACCCGGTAGGCCGCCTGCGAGGCCGCTCGAGCCGCCGCCGCTGCTCCCACCACACCCCCCGCGGATGGCGGTCGGCGTGGCCATGTTGTTGCCGGGCGTGGCCCCCGCGGCAGGGATCCCGTTGACGCCCGGGCCGCCCGTGCCGCCGGAGCCGCCGGACCCGACGAACGAGCCGCCCGCACCCCCGCCACCACCATCGATGCTCGCGTTACCGCCTGGCCCCAAGGTATCGCACGCTCCGCCCGTGCTCGCGCCGGCGCCGGCAGTGCCGTCCCCTCGGTGACTCGCGGCGTCGAGGATCCCATCGACCCGCACGCTCGAGATCCCGAGCACCACGAGCGGCCGCGAACCGAGGACCCGCACGACGCCGGAGCTCTGGAGCAGGATCTGATCGGCATAGATGACACACACCTCTTCGGTGCCCGGCCGATCGACGTAACTGCAGTTGCCAGTGATGCCAGTGTCGATCTTCCTCGTAGTGCTGATGTTGATATTCATCGGCAGGGGCCCATCGGGGATGCAGGTCCTGAACAGCCCGACTCCGAAGCACCGCAACGCGTCCGTGACGATGGAATCATCGGTGGCATCTTCGGTGGCACCGGTACAGTTGTTGGCTCCGTTCGACTTGCACAGGCCATCGCTGCCGCACACGAGGCCCGACGGGCAGGCGCCATCGGGCGCGCTGCACGCGACGTTGCACGACACCTCGAGTGCTGGCCGATAACAACCAACGCTCGCGAGCAAGCCGCTCGCGAGCAAGCCGACGATCAGGTGCCGGTGCACGGGTTCAGTATGGCATGGGGTCGGCTACCCGAGCACGCCGACTGCGAGCACGCGATCGGTGCGCGGCAGCACGAGCGCGCCGGCGATCGCCCGCTCGTAGAAACCACCGAGCGGCACGGTGCAGCGCGCGCTCGCCGTCGAGGCGAGGCAGAGGTTCTGCATGAGGTGACCGGCCTCGAGCGCGAGGAAGCGCGATGCCCGTGACGTGTAGCGCGCCGCGACCCGCGCGTGATCGCCGACGATGATCCACGCGAGCGCCCCGCCCTCGAGGATCATCAGCGACGGCACGATCGCGGCGAGGGCCTCGCGGGTCAGCGCCGGTGCGATCGCCGCGAGGGCATGCGCGGCGCGGTCGTAGTGGTAGTAGCCAGCGGGCAGCCAGCCAGGCGTCCACGACGCGACATAGAGCTCGAGTGCTTGCAGCCCGCCGGCCGACGGCACCGGGCCGCGCCCATCGCTGCCGGTGATCCCGTGGGCGAGCCCGAGCACGCGGCCGAGCGCGGTAGCCGCTGGCAACGCGGTCGCGAGCGCGGTGGCGCTACGCCGCGCGGCGAGCACGCGATCGAGGCTCATCGCGAAGCGGCGCGGACGGTGTGGCGGCAGTGGATGGCGCGGGTACCCGGGATAGGACCGCGGAGGCTCGGTCCCACCGCCATGCGCCGCGACCGCATCGCGCCACGCCGGGAACGTCGTCTCGTCCAGCTCGTCGGTCATCGCAGCGGCTTCGTCATCGCATCGACGTTCGTCATCGCATCTTCATCATCGTCGCATCGTCATCATCAGGCGAACGGATGCGGCGGGATCGCGCGCCAGTCCGCGATCGGTCGATCCCACAGCGGCCCGCCGAGAAACGGCAACCGGTGGTCGCCGTGCAGCGGCTGGAGCTCGGGGATGATCACGCGCACGACAACATAGCCGTGATCGACGAGTGCCGGCGGCGTTGCGATCCGGAACGCGATCGGAGGCAGCCGTGCGACGAGCGCGCGCAGGTTGTCAGCGGGCGGCGTAGCGCGCTCGCGGTCGGCGGACGCGAGGCAGGTCTCGGCGAGCCGCGCCGGGTGACGGGTGTAATAGACCGCGTGCTCGGCGAACGACGTCGGTTCCGGACCGTCGGCGGTGGCCGTCATCAGATGCCGGACGTAGTGACGACCCTGCACCGCTTCGAGCGCGGACTTCGCGAGGCTCGCCAGGGCATCGAGCCGACACGCCGAGCCGATCGAGAACACCAGGCCCTCGCGATCCTCGCCCTGCAACGTCGCGATCGTCACGTGCGCCGCGCGCGGCGTGTTCACGCGATACCAGCGCCACCGCAGATTCGGCCGCACCAGCCGGGACCATCGATCATCCAGGCTCAGCAGCGCCTTCGCCTGCGCGTCGTCGAGCTCGACGAGCGGATAACGTCCCCACCACGCGCCGACGAGGGCGTCGCGCTCGATCGCCTCGAGGATCGCGCCCTCGAGCGCTGCCTGCACGGTGGCGTGTGCGGACCACCCCGTCGAGATCATCGGCCCGAATCGCGGTCGCATGCCCGGACGCAAGTCGAGGAACACGAGATCGGCGGGCACCCAGCACGGCGCGCCGTCGCCGAGCATGCGGCACGCGATCCAGTCGAGCTCGGTGTCGGCGGCGAGCGGCTCGTAGGGAAATCCGGCGTGGGCGTGCTGATCGCGATGAAAGCGTACGAACCGTCGCGGGTCGGTCGCGGGCTCCGGCGCCGGCCACGCCACGTACGACGATCGCTCGAGCGCGTCGAGCCGCAGCGGATGGGTCTGCCAGCGCTCGATCGCCTCGCCGATGCAAGCGCGCTCGGCGCCATCGTCGGTCCAGCCCGCGCCGCCGACCGCGTCCTCGGCGGGCCACGGGCGGTTCGCGGGAATCCCCGCCCACACCGCGACGTCGGGATCGTGTGCGCGCGGCGGGATCGCGCCGATCGAACGGAACAACCCGGTGTAGCGGTTCGTGGTCAGCGACATGCCGCGCACTCGACATCGACGAGTGGCGCGTGCGCCGAGACTGTGAGCTCGGCGACCGACACGACATGCAGCGCGTAGAGCGCGGGTGACGCGACCGGCGCTGCGACGAGGCCGAGCTTCCAGCGCGCGAGCGCCGCGGTCGTCGCGATCGCAGCCTCGGGAAGCGCCACCGCAGCGATCTCCCCACCGCGCTCGCCATGCGCGAGCAGCACGTCGTAGAGCGCCGGAACCGGGGACAGCCGCTTGAAGTGGACGAGCAAGCACTCTGCGCACGGCCCTGCATCGGGCACGAACAGCGGCCCGACGTACGCGCGACCACCGGGCCCGGTCGACAGCCACATCCAGCGGCGGCGTGCGGCGAGCGCCTCGCGGTTGCGCGCGAGCAGCGCGGCATGATCGAGCCGGTCCTGCACGAAGAGCTCGACGCCCTCCTGATCGGCCGCCCCCGCACGCAGCGCATCGGCGAGCGCGCCGCTGCCGTTCACGCGATACGCAGCGGGCTGCGTGACATGCGCGGCGACCGCGGTGCCTTCGAC
This sequence comes from Kofleriaceae bacterium, assembly GCA_046590445.1. GTDB lineage: Bacteria > Myxococcota_A > Polyangia > Haliangiales > Haliangiaceae > JABFXX01. The sequence continues at coordinate 1,698 of JBKJUF010000758.1, read as the reverse complement.
GAGCACGCGCTCGGCCACGAGGCGCGTCACCAGGTCGCGCGCGTCGGCCTGATGCGTTGGAGGCACGCCGGCGAGCAGCGCGTCGAGCGCGTGGGTGCCATCGCAGCGCGCGAGCAACGCGACCAGCCAGCCGGGCTCCGCGACCCCGACCCGGTAGCGAACATCCTCCCCGGCGACGAGCCACACCGCGGCGACGTCACTCGCGCTTCCCGCCGCGATCGTGAACCCGGGTGCGAGGCGCGGACGGCCCGCCATGTCAACTCGCGACGGCGATCAACAGCATGATGGCGATGCCGATCATGCCGCCGATGAAGCCACGCAGCGTGATCTTGACGAGGTGGCGGATGCGCTGCTCGCGGCCCGGCCGCTTCGAGGCGTACGTCATGACCGCGACGATGATCGACGTCGCGAGCTGCATCAGCGGGAGAAACAGCGCGTACCACATCACCCACTCGAGCGACTCGTCGACGACGTGGCCGCGCAGCAGCAGCAACGTCGGGAACGCGACCGCGGCCATCAGGAATAGCGTCAGCCAGTACTCGCGCGTGACCTTGTACTTCGGCTCGGTCTTCGGCGTCCCGACGATCGCGGTCGGCACGGTCTCGACGGGCGCGTCGGGCGGCCTCGCGGTGAGCGCACCGAGCAGGCTGCCGACGGTGTGCAGGCAGCAGCAGCAACAACAGCAGCAGCTCCCGGCCGACGCCGCTGACACCGCGACGTTCTCGCGCTCGGGCGGTAACCGCTCGAACGTGACTCCAGACGCGCTCGCCATCCCCGCGCATCATGCCACGGACGACGCGCGGCCGGGAGAGAGTCGGGTGGGGCGAAACCTGGCAGGCGATGCCGCGGCCTCGCCAACCACCGCGTTACGATGGCGGCATGATGCAGAGCCAGTCCCAGTCTCAGGGACCGGTGGCCGGGTTGTTCGATCGATACCCTGCGTTGCCGGGCACGTTCGACGAGATGTTCGACGGTGCCGGTGCGCGCATTCCGTTCGCCCGGATCGCCGCGCTGCTCGCGAAGATGACGCCCGACGAGCTCGCGCGCGCCCAGCACCTCGCCGAGACCGCGCTGCTCCAGCAGGGCGTGACGTTCTCGGTCTACGGCGATGCGCGCGGCACCGAGAAGATCTTTCCGTTCTGCCTGGTGCCCCGGCTGATCGCCGCCGACGACTTTCGCCACCTCGAGCGCGGCCTCCAGCAGCGGCTGCGCGCGCTCGGCGCGTTCCTCGACGACATCTACGGCGAGCAGAAGATCCTCGCGGCCGGCATCGTCCCCGCCGAGCTGGTGCTCGGTGCCGCCGGCTACCGGCCCATGCTGCGCGGGATCAAGGCGCCGGGCGGCGTCCGGATCCACATCTCGGGCGTCGACCTGATCCGCGATCCCGACGGTACGTGGCGGGTCCTCGAGGACAACCTGCGCACGCCATCCGGCGTCTCGTACGTCGTCGAGAACCGGCTGATCAGCAAGCGGATGTTCCCGCGCGTGTTCGACGCGGCCCGCGTCCACCGCGTCGATCATTACCCGACGCGGCTCGCCGACACCCTGCGCTCGGTGTCTCCGGTCAGCGCGGACGACACCTACGCGGTCGTGCTCACGCCCGGCCCGTACAACGCGGCGTACTTCGAGCACAGCTTCCTCGCGCGCACGATGGGCCTCGAGCTCGTGCAGGCACCGGACCTCGTCGTCGACGGCGAC
>JBKJUF010000738.1:0-4996 GCA_046590445.1 Kofleriaceae bacterium | reverse complement strand
CTCGCCGTCGACGATCGCCGGAGCACCGAGCGCCGTGATGGTAGTCCCATCCAACGGCCGGTCCTCGCGGGGACGGTCCTCGCGCTTGGGGCGCGCACGCGTCGATAGCTTGTCGAGCTTGTCGGCGACGAGCTGCGCGAGCACGCGCTTGCCGGCGGACGACGCCAGCAGCTTCTCGAAGATCTGGCGCTCGAGATCGGTGGGCGTCCCGGGGACGCCACGGATCAGGATCTGCACCGGGTCGGGCGGCTGTGGCGTGCCCACGGGCGGCAGCGGCACCTTGAGCTTGCCGACGAAGATGTCGTCCTTCGGCAGCAGGCGCTCTTCCGGCTTGATGCCGAAGGTGAGCCGCACGTAGCGGAAGTTGCCGAGCTCGCGTGGGCCGACCATCGAGAGGGCCGTGCCCTTCTTGCCGGCGCGGCCGGTGCGGCCGGTGCGGTGCACGTAGACCTCGGGCGACTCGGGCACCGAGTAGTTGATCACGTGCGAGAGGTTCGAAATGTCAATGCCGCGCGCGGCGACGTCGGTCGCGCACAGGTAGCGAAGGCTCTTGGCCTTCATCCGGCCCATCACGCGCTCGCGATCGGCCTGCGACAGATCGCTCGACAACGGCTCGGCGTCGAGGCCCTGCTTCTGCAGATACTTCGCGACCATCGTCGTCTCGTCGCGCATGTTGCAGAAGATGATCGCGCTGTCCGGCTCCTCGGCGTAGAGGATCTTGAGGAGGTCGCGGCTGCGCGCGATGCCACTGACGATGTAGTAGGCGTGGTGGATGTCGCTGACCGAGACCGAGTCACGCGACAGCGAGATCTGCTCGGGCGCGACCATGTGGCGGCGCGCGTAGCGCTGCACTTCGTCGGGCATCGTCGCCGAGAACAGCATCGTCTGCTTCTTCTCGGGGAGCTCCTTGACGACGCGCTCGATGTCCTCGAGGAAGCCCATCGACAGCATCTCGTCGCACTCGTCGAGCACGAACGTGTTGATCGTGCGGCAGTCGAGCGTCCGGCGCCCGATGTGATCGAGCACGCGACCAGGCGTGCCGACCACGATGTGGACGCCGTTCTTGAGGTTGGTGATCTGCTTGCCGATCGGCGCACCACCGTAGATGGCCTCGACGATGATGCCGCGGTGCTTGCCGATGTTGGTCAGCTCGCGCGCGACCTGCAGGGCGAGCTCGCGAGTCGGTGCGAGCAGCAGCGCCTGCGGCTGGCGATGCGTCGGGATCAGCCGGTTGATGATCGGCAGGCCGAACGCGGTGGTCTTGCCGGTGCCGGTGCGGGACTGAACCAGCAGGTCCTTGCCCTCGCTGACCGGCTTGAACACGGCGGTCTGCACCGCCGTCGGTGCGAAGTAGCCCATGTCGTCGAGCGCTTGCTTGACGTCGGGGTGGAGCCCTAGATCATCGAAGCTCGGCGGCGGCGGTGCGGCCGGGCTTTCAGGGGACTCGAGAGCTTGGGTCTCAGCAGTGAGTGCGGCGATCGTCGCCGGGTCTGCCACGCCGCCCGAGCCGTTCTCGAGAGTGTCGTGTGGCATTGAATCGTTCGTCATCGTTCGGAACCTTGTTCTTGTCCGCGTAGCCAGGCTGCGCGGAGTGCTCTCCGAGATCGTCCAGTCGGAGCACTGGCTCGCGGGATACCTGGGGATTCGCAGGCACCGGACGACATCGTCCGTGGCTGCCCCATAGCTCGTCGCCGAGGCAGAGCTCGCGCTGTGGATCGGCCTGTCGATGGCGCACCACGCGTTCCCGAGCTCCAGTGTCAGTAATCATCGCGTTTTCAACGGACCTTGATTGCCGCGAACCTTAGTCGCGACCTCCCACCCGGTCAAGGACCATCAGGCCTGCGCCCGTGGTTCAGCGTGGAAGCGTCAGCTGCAGACGACCGCCCTCGTCCGCGATCCCGCGGCCGACCAGCGTCGCAGGCACCGAGCAGCTCGCCGGCGGGTTCTTGACGAGCGAGCACAGCGTCTGCGCCTCGTCGATCCGGTAGAGCTTGAGCTCGGCGCCCTCGAGCAGCGCACCATCGGCATCGCGGACATTGGCGCGTACGAACGCGGCATCGGGCAGCTCGATCGGCGGCAGCGTCACGGTCGTCGCCGAGGTCCGTGGCAGCTCGATGCCGAGCAGCGTCATGTTCGGCGCGTGGCTCTGCGGCGACGGCTCGAGCACGAGGTCGTAATGGCCCCAGATGTCGATCAGGTTCGGATCGACCCAGACCACGAACTCGCCGGTGTTCGGCGTCACCGTGGTCGCGGCGGGGATCGCGGCGAGGAACGCCTGGGCGCCTGTGGTATCGAGGCTCCACACGAACTTGAGCGAGGGCCGCGCGGTGACCGCGATGTCCTTGAGCGGCTCGCCGTCGTGGCTGTACACGACGCCGCGCAGCGCGACGCGGTTGGGAAGCTGGCGAGACGGGTAGGGGCCGGCAACCACGAACGGCTCGTTGAAGATCACGCCAGTCGTCGCGTTCGCAGGCGGCACGATCGACAGTCGGTAACTTGCCGCGAACAACGTGCCGTCGAGGACTTTGAGGGTGATCCGGCCGTTCTCGTCGGTCGTGCCCTCGACGTCGACCGACGTCGCGCCCGTCGACGACGTGACCCGCGCGCTCAGCCGCACGCTCGCGCCGCGGACCGGCCCGACCTCGCCGCTGCCGTCGACGCCCTTGACGTCGAACGCGACCACGCGCTCGCTGCCGACGCCCTGCGGCCAGGCCAACGTGATGCTCGCCATCCCGGTCGCGCCAGAGATCCCGCCGAACCGCAGCGTCGGGCGGAGCGCGGACGTCGTGCTCGTCATCGAGCTCGCCACGACCTCGACGTTGCCATACAGCGTGCTCGCGAGCTGGATCGAGAACCTGCCGTCGGTGCCCGTGAAGTCGACCGTCGACACCTCGCTCGGCGCGGACGTCGCGTCCCAGCGGCCGAATGCGACCACGCGATAGTTCGCGAGCGGCTGGCCGGCCTCGTTCTTGACGATGCCGCTGACGGTCGGCAGGTCGATGCCGCCGAGCTCGAAGGTCCGGCCGGTCGTCGTGCCGGCGATGCTGAGGGTGGTGCGCAGCGGCGGGAACAGCTGGGCGGGGCTCGGCGGGTTCGCGGGCTGGTCGCGGCCGTCGGGGACGATCGTGATCGTGTAGGTCGCATCGGCGCTCGCCGGCACCGCGATCTGGAAGCCGTCGGTTCCCTCGGCGGAGACCACGCTGCGGAAGTCGGGCCCGCCGGCGAAGCTCGATGGCCGGGTGATCGTGATCTTGGCGTCGAGCGACGATGCCTCGCACGTCAGCGGTGCCGCGCACGCCAGCCGCGCGGTGTAGAGCGCCGCGCGCTCGAGCTGGATGTCATCGATCCAGCCGTCCTGGTAGATCCCGATCTTCGTCATCTCGCGCGACGCCAGCGTCGGCCGCTCGCTCGGCGGCGACACCACGGCGGAGAACGGACCGGCCGGCGGGTTGCCCCAGCAGATGCCCTCGTCGCAGACCTCGCCGTTTGGCTGGTCGCAGTCCGCCGACGTGTTGCACATCGGCACCTCGCTGCTGGGCACCGAGAGGCAGCCCGCGAGCGCGCCAACTGTCGTGAGAAGTAAACCGGTGCGCATCACGCGCCGCTCGTCTCGCACTGGAGGTGAAAGACCTTGCCGGTCGACAGCCCGCCCTCGGGCATCGCCTGGAACGCCGGCGTGCCGGTCTCGAGGAGCACCCGGTCGAACACCTTGACGTTCATGTCGAGCAGCTTGTCGGTCATCGTGTCGGCGACGGTGCAGAGTGCGGTCGCATCGCAGGTCACCGTGCGCCGGGCATTGTCGGTCGGCGCCGCCGTGCAGGTCGAACGCGCGGGCTTCGGATCGGCGAGCTGGTAGTCGACGAACACCCGGATATAGAGCGTGTCGAGCAGGTCGGTGTCGATGAGCTCGACGTTGAGGCTGCCCTCGCCGGGCACGAACACGACGGTGCCGAGCTCGGGGAGCTCCGACTGCTCGCCGCGCACCGCGACGACCGCGGGTGGCGAGTTGGCGCCGGCGTCCTGGTTGTCGACGGACAGCGAGGGCGTGATCACGCACCCCGTGAGCTGACCGACAACGAGAAAAGATACGAGGAAGCCCACAGCCGAAACACGATCATGCACCGTACGCGCCAGAGGTGATCCTCCGAGCGTTCTCGCGTGGTTACGCGAGCGATCACGGGTGGATCGGGTGGTGAGGTCGGACATTTGCGTCATGGGGCGGAACAGGGTGGGACGATCTGGATGACGATCTCGATCACAGCGGGTCAGACAGCGCCTTCAGCGTCACCAGGTTCCCCACCTTCCTTCTCGAGGTGGCGGAACACGGTGCGGGGATCGACGCCGAGGTCGCGCGCGGTCTTCGTACGGTTGCCATTGTTGAGCGCGAGCACCTCGTTGATGTAGTCGCGCTGGAACTTGTCCTTCGCCTCGGCGAGCGTGAGGATCTGCGGCAGCGAGTCGGCGTCGAGCCCGAGGTCATCGGGCCCGATCACGCTCGACTCGCAGAGCACGATCGCCTTCTTGATCCGGTTCTCGAGCTCGCGGATGTTGCCGGGCCAGTTGTGCTTGCGGATCGCGACCGCGGCGTTCGGCGAGAACCCCTTGACCTTGGCGTCGTACTCGCGCGCGTAGCGCGACAACAGATACCGCGCGATCACGAGGACGTACTCGCCACGGTCGCGGAGCGGCGGCAACTCGACGTTGACGACGTTGAGCCGGTAGTAGAGGTCCTCGCGGAACCGGCCGTTCGCGATCTCCTTCTCGAGCTCGCGATTGGTCGCGGCGAGGATCCGGATGTCGACGGTCTCGGGTCGCGTATCGCCGACCCGGTAGACGATCTTCTCCTGGATCGCGCGCAGCAGCTTCACTTGCAGCTCGATCGGCATCTCGCCGATCTCGTCGAGGAACAGCGTGCCGCCGTCGGCTGCCTGGAACTTGCCTTGCTTGTTCGCGACGGCGCCGGTGAACGCGCCCTTCACGTGCCCGAACAGCTCGC
>JBKJUF010000673.1:0-13969 GCA_046590445.1 Kofleriaceae bacterium | reverse complement strand
CCGGGCGCGAGGCGATAGGTGTCGGACGCGAGCTGCTGGCCGCCAGGAGGCGGTGCCGGATCGAGCGGGCCGGTATCGTCGCCGTCACCGCCCGCGCTGCAGGCACCAGCGAACGCGAGCACGATCAAGAAGCGATGGGGCCTCATCGCGATCGGCGTACCACGGTGGTGCGAGGCTGGTCCAGCGCGTCAGCCTGGCGCTCACCCTGCGCCGCGCATCGAGCGCCACCCTCGGTCGGAACGTGCGCGTGATGTGTCGAGACGTGCACGACGGTGCTACAACCCCTGGCAGTGATCCGCGGATTTCTCTTCGATCTCGACGGCACGCTCGTCGATTCGGAGCGCGAGACCGCCGAGGCCATGGCGCGCGCGTTCCTGGGCGGGCAGGGCATCACGCTCGATCAGAGCGACCGCGACTACATCATCGGCCGCTCGTGGATCGCGATCTACGACCGCCTCAAGTCGCGCTATCCGCACATGACGTGGAACCGCGAGGAGACCGTGGCGCGCACCGCGATGCTGCGCGACGAGGTGTTCGACGAGCTCGGGATCACCGTGCTACCGGGCGCGCGCGATGTCCTGACGTGGACCCGCAAGTACCCGCGCGCGCTCGTCACCGGCAGCTCGCGCGTCGAGGCGACGCAGGTGTTGCCGTTGATCGGCCCCGAGGCGAGCTTCGACGTGATCTTCGCGTCCGAGGACGTACCGCGCAGCAAGCCGCACCCTGACGGGTACCAGGCCGCGATGGCCGTGCTCGGGCTCACGCCTGCCGACTGCCTCGTGATCGAGGATTCGGTCAACGGCATCGGGGCCGGGCGGGCAGCTGGCTGTCTGGTCGTGGCCGTCCGGGCAGGGAATTTCGGTGGCTGGGATCAATCGGCGGCGCACCACGTGATCGACACCCTCGAGGCGTTCACGCCGTCGCTGGTCGAACAGCTGTGGGCGGACTATGGTGCGAGTCTAGGAGCCATTCGGTGAAGCTGCCCGCCGAGGTCACGATCTACGAGGTCGGTCCGCGCGATGGCCTCCAGAACGAGGCGCGTCAGGTCCCGACCGCGGACAAGATCCGGTTCATCGATGCGCTCGTCGGCGCCGGGATCCACGACATCGAGATCACGAGCTTCGTGTCGCCGAAGTGGATCCCGCAGCTCGCGGATGCCGCCGAGGTCGCGCGCGGTGTGCAACGCCAACCCGGTGTACGGATGAGCGCGCTCGTGCCGAACCGGCGGGGCCTCGAGACCGCGCTGGCGTCGGGCATGAAGGAGATCGCGGTCTTCCTGTCGGCCTCGGAGACCCACAACAAGAAGAACGTCAACAAGACGATCGCGGACACGCTGGTCGCGTTCGACGACGTGATCCCGCACGCACGCAAGGCCGGCGTCCACGTTCGCGCGTACGTGTCGACGGTGTTCGGTTGTCCCTACGAGGGCGACGTCGATCCCGAGGCCGCGCTGACGTTGACCCGCCAGCTGCGCGACATGGGCGTCTACCAGATCTCGCTCGGCGATACGATCGGCGTCGCGAACCCTCAGCAGGTCGAGGACATCCTCGGCCGCGTGCTCGCGACCCAGCCCGCGGCGGACATCGCGGTGCACTTCCACGACACCCAGGGCACCGCCGTGGCGAACTGCCTGGTCGCGCTGACGATGGGCATCACGACGATCGATGCGGCCGCGGGCGGCCTCGGCGGCTGCCCCTATGCACCAGGTGCGGCCGGCAACCTCGCGACCGAGGACATCGTCGCGATGCTGCACGGCATGGGCGTCAAGACCGGCATCGATCTCGACAAGCTCGCCGAGGCGTCGCGCATGGCCGCGAGCTTCGTCGGCCACGAGCTGCCCTCGAAGTATCTCAAGGCGCACCTCGGTAAGCAGGCACGCGCGCGCCGCCGCGCCGAAGCCGGCAGTCCCTGACGCGCGCGATCATCGGGCGAGCGGTGTTACCGTCGCCCGCATGACGGACATCGTCGTCGAGGTACGCGGCACCACCGCCTGGGTCACGCTCCACCGCGAGAGCGTCCGCAACGCGCTCTCGCTCGCGGTCAACCTCCGGCTCAGCGAGCTCGCGCACGAGCTCGAGGCCGACGAGGCGATCCGCGCGATCGTGATCACCGGCGCGGGTGACAAGGCGTTCTGCGCCGGTGCCGATCTCAAGGAGCGCCGCGGGATCCCGGCGTCCGACAGCGCGCCGTACATCAACGCGATCGCCGGTGCGATCAACGGCTGGGGCGAGATCCGCAAGCCGACGATCGCGGCGATGAATGGCTCCGCGTTTGGCGGTGGCCTCGAGCTCGCGATGGCGTGCGACTTCCGGATCCTCGTCGAGGGTGCCGAGGTCGGGCTGACCGAGGTCAGGCTCGGCATCATGCCGGGTGCCGGAGGAACACAGCGGCTGCCGCGGCTCGTCGGTGAAGCACGCGCGAAGGAGATGATCCTGCTGGGACGCAAGGTCACCGCCGCGCGTGCCCTCGAGATCGGCCTCGTCAACCAGGTCGTGCCGCGCGCCGGGCTCGCTGCCGCCGTCGACGCGATGCTCGCCGAGCTCGCCGGCTGTGCGCCGCTCTCGATCATCCAGGCCAAGGCCGCGATCGAGAATGGCTACGGCAAGCCCCTCAGCGACGGCCTCGACCTCGAGCGCCAGCTCTACGACCTGACGCTGTTCAGCGACGACCGCGACGAGGGCCTCGCCGCGTTCGCCGAAGGCCGGCCGCCGCGTTACCTCGGCCGCTAGCTTTCTGTAGCTTTCTGTAGTGCCCACGGCAAGTTGCGCCTGCCACGGTCGCATCGCCGGGCCGAATGGTGGATCGATCGGTGCAAAGCCGCCGGTTCATGTCAGCTCTCGACTCCGTGATGAAGCGCTTCGGCTTCGTGAAACTTGCCCGCTACGGGCTCGTGTTGACGCCTGAAGGTCGAATCATGTCGCTACGTCCGGCCCTGCTCGAGGATGGTTTTGGCGGACGGATCGTGGGCTGGCGGGACGGCGATCTGGCGGCCATGGAGCTGCCCAGATGGGAGCGATGGGAGCCCGCCCGGCCGGCTGCAAATCAAGCCGCGGCTACTCGGGTAGCCATGCCCGCGCTGCGTCCAAGCGCCCGCTCGATGTCGACGTTGCCGGGTATGCCGCCGATCACGGTGTCAGCGCCTGCCGTGAGCCCGATCCCACGGAAGGTGGCGGAGGCTCCGCAAGTCGAGGAAGATGACTGGGAATGGACGATCGCGCTTGCTCGTGCTCGGGCGTCGGCGGAGGAGTCGGAGCTGGCTGCGGCCGCGATGATCACGCCGCGCCGCCGAGCCAACACGGTTCCGCCACCGGTCGATCACGACCAGCCCACGCCTCGCAATGCTGCCACCCAACCGATGATGACGATCGCGCCACCGCGCCCGCCGGTCGTGACCGCGGCGAGCACGCCGGACCCGATCGCGACCGACACCTGGCCCGAGACCCAGCCGCTCGCCGCGATCGACTACGAGGATCAGACGCAGACCTCGCAGCTCGTGCAGACCGTACAGGTCGCGCCGCCAGCGCCAGCAGCCCGAGATGGAGCGAGCCAGCGGACGCTGGCGAGCGGGGAGTGTCCGCTCGCGACACCGATCGGGATCCGCAAGCCCGGCCCGGCGACGACGCAGTTGATGCCGCCGATGCCGATCGCCGGCTCGCCCGCGACGATCATCCCGGTGCCGAAGCTGCCGTCGCTCGTGTTGCAGGCGAATCGCACGAACCAGCTCCAGCCCGTCGTGCGCGCGATGCCCACGCCGATCCCGCCGACCTCGCCGCGCAGGTTTCCGAAGGGCACCGGCCCGATCGATCGGCCGGGGGCCGCACTCGCGCCGCCGATCCAGCGTACGCGACCGGAGCGCGAGGACCAGACGCAGCCCGAGGTCGCGCTCGACTACCGCAACTCGCCCGCGCAGCTACCCGCGGTGGCGAGGACGGTCGCGCTGCCCAGCATCAAGCGTCTCGGGCGGTGATGCGCGCGCTCGCCGTCGTCGCACTCGCGGTCCTGGGCTGCGGAGGTGGCGGTGGCGGCCCGGCCAAGCCCAAGACCGTGATCGGCCCGGCGGTCGACGAGAAGACCGCGCAGAAGGATGCGCAGGGCCTCGTCACCGAGATCTACGAGACGCTGGGCCGCGGCAACAAGGACAGCCTGTTCACGCTGCTCGACGATTCGCTGATCGTGTTCGGTCCGCGCGGCAAGGATGCGCTCGCGACCCGCGCCGATGCCCTGGTCGCGCTCGGCGAGGTCATCGATCCGAAGACCAAGAAGAAGGTGTCGCTGCAGTCCGATTCGCTCGAGGTGGTCGCCTCGCCGGGCGGTCACTCGGCATGGGCGTTCGATGTCGTCAACGTCAACGGCGAGCCGCACGCGGTGATGGCGATCCTGACGAACGCCGATGACCTGTGGCTCGTCGAGGCGGTCTCGTTCGCGCACACGCCGATGCGCAGCACGCTGAAGGACAAGCTCGCGAAGGACGCCGTGATCCCGCCCGGCGCATCGGGCGCGAAGAAGAACGACGCCGCTGCCGCCGGGGCCGTCGAACGCTTCCGCAAGGGTCTGCTCGACACCGAGCTGTGGGGCGAGGACCTCGGCAGCCGCAGCGACGCGATCTTTGTCGGCCCGGCCGCCGGCGACATGGCGCGCGGCAAGAAGGAGATCAAGAAGCTCTGGAAAAAGCGTGTCGAGGCCAAGACGCGGATCGCGGCCTCGGGCGAGGTCACCGCGGCGGTCACCGACGACGGTCAGCTCGCCTGGGTCAGCGCACCGATCACGCGGGTTGCCGAGGAGCAGGAGCCACTGCCGCTCCGCGCCTTCGCGGTGTTCGAGAAGTCGTCGGATGCGTGGAAGCTGATCGCGTTGCACGAGTCCGTCGCGCTCGACGAGCCCGGTACCGGCACGAGCTGGAAGAAGATCGTGCCGCCGAAGCTCGAGGAAAAGCCGCCACCCGACGAGGCGAAGCCGGCCGAGACCAAGCCCGAACCGAAGAAGAAGAAGAAGAAGAAGAAGAAGAAAAAGCAGAAGAAGCCGACCTCGGACGACGAGTGACATGCGCGCGCCTGCCGGCTTCCACGCGACCGTGATGGCGATCTGGACGATCGCCGGGGCTGCGCATGCCGACACCACGGCGACGCCCTGGTCCGCCGGCATCACCGACGCGAAGAAGTCCGCTGCCCAGCGCGAGCTCGACGCCGGCAACACGCTCTTCCTCGACAAGAAGTACGCCGACGCGCTCCGTCGCTACCAGGCCGCGATCGCGGTGTGGGATCACCCGGCGATCCGCTTCAACGTGGTGCGCTGCCTGATCCAGCTCGACCGACCCGTCGAGGCGATGGACAACCTCAAGCTCGCGCTCGCCTACGGTGCGGCGCCCCTCGAGGAGGCCGTCTACACCGAGGCACTCGCCTACGAGAAGCTGCTCGCGCACCAGATCGGCGAGCTCGCGATCGTCTGCGCGCAGGACGCGGTCCGGCTCACCCTCGATGGCCAGCCGCTCGGCACGTGCCCGATCCGCGAGAAGCGCCGCGTCGCACCCGGCGCGCACCAGATCGTCGGCGTCAAGCAGGGATTCTTGACCCGCACCGTCGAGGTCGTCGTCGTCGGCGGCACGCAGGCGACCGTCTCGATCGAGCTGGTGCCGTTCGCGCGCGCCGGCCACGTCGTGCATCGCTGGCCGAACTGGGTACCGTGGGTGGTGTTCGGCAGCGGCTTCGCGGTGATCGGCGCCGGCGCACTGCTCGATCTCAACGCCGCCGCGGACATGGCGAGCTACGACCGCAGCGTCAAGCAGCAATGCCCGATGCGCGCCTGCGATCCCAGCGAGCTGCCGACCGAGGTCCGCGCGCTCGAGGCCGATGCCCGGCGCAACAGCAAGATCGCCGTCGGGGTCATGACGATCGGCGCGGCGACCGTCCTTGGCGGCGGCGTGATGCTCTACCTCAACCGCGGCCGCACCGTGTACGACGACGAGAGCGTGATGCCGGTTGTCGGCGTGGTCCCCGGCGGGGCGACGCTCGAGCTGCGCGGCGCGTTCTGACGATCACTTGAGCGTCGTCGTCAGCTTGCGCTTGTCTTCTTCGAGCTGCTTGACGCGTGCGCGCTCGGACGTCAGCGATCGCTGGAGCTCGCCGTGGACGCGTTGCAGCTCGGCGTAGAGCCGCTTGGCCTCGGTCGCCGCGTGCGTCGCGGCCTGGGTCGCGCGCTCCGCCTTGTCGCGCGCCGCCTTGGCCTCGCCGATCTTGACCTGGAGATCTGCGTTGACCGCGGCGAGCTCCTCGGCGGTCAGCTTGACCTTGGTGCGGCCCGCGAGCGCATCGGCCTCCGCCCGTGCGCGCTCGGCATCGGCGTGCTGTCGCTCGAGCTCGGCGAGGCGCCGCTGCTCCTCGGTCAACACGAGCTCGGCCCGCGTGCGCTCGGAGTCGGCGAGCGCGCCCTCGGCCCGGCGCTCGGCAGCGGTGCGGCGCGCCTCCTCGATCTCCTTCTTGGCGAGCGCCTCCCTGGCTGCCGTGGCCTGCTCGCGCGCGACGCGCTCGTTGTCGGACGCGCTCTGTTCGGCAGCCCGCACTCGGACAAAGCCGATGCTCGCGCCGGTCGCCACGATCGCGAGGATCGTGAACGCGCTGACCAGCGTCACGGTTCGAAGCCGCCGCTTGCGGCGATCGAGCGCGAAGACCGCGTCGAGGAAGGCCTGATCGCGCGCGGTCAACGAGCGCGGGCGCAGCGCATACCAGCGGCGCGCTTCCTCCATGGCCTCGCCGCGCCACAGCAGGCCCACCGGTCGGCCCTTGGTGTCCCATTGCTTGGCGCTCGCACCGAGCTGCGCGAGGTACGCCCCGTCCTCCTGATCCTCGTCGAGCCAGCGCCGCAGCGTCGGCCATCGATCGATCAGGGACTCGTGCACGAGCTCGACCGAGCCGCCCGCATCGCCTCGGGTCTGCACGACGAGCAGGCGTGCGGCCACGAGCTGATCGATCACCCGCGTGATCTCGTCGCGATCGGCGCCGAGCGCCTGCAGATCGGTGAGCTCGACGATCGCGCGTGTTCGTTCCGGCGTGACGAGCTGGCGGAACACCCGCTGCGCGATCCGCTGGGATGCCGCGTTCATGCTCGCGATCACATCGTCCGCGTGGGTTGCGAGCGCGCCGCTGATGCCGCCGATCGCGTGGTAGCTCGAGGTCGTGAGCAAGCGTTGCTTGCGGTCGCGCACCTCCCACAGCTTGGCGGCGGCGAACTGCAGGAGGGGCAGGGCACCGGGCATGCCCGCGAGCGCGTCGATCATCTCGCCGACCACGGCGGAGGTCTCGAACCGATAGCCGACCATCTCCACCGGTTGCACGAGGGCCTCGCGGAGCCCGTCGCGATCCGGCTGCGCGAGGAACACCAGGCCGCGCGTGAGCTCCTCGGTGAACCGCGCATCCTCGGTCACCCGGTCCAGGAAGTCGGAGCGCATCGACACGACGACGCGCAATGGCGCGGCCGGATCATCGGCGACGCCGGTCAGCGCGGCGGTGAACGCCCGGCGCGTGATCGCGTCCGGCACCAGCGTGTAGAGCTCCTCGAACTGATCGACGAACAGCAACAGATGTCCCGACACCGTGCGGGCGCGCTCGCGCAGCAGGACACCGAGGTAACCGGGCTCGTCCTCGAGCCGCCGCACGACGGCGTCGTGATCGATCTCGTTTCGCGCCCCGGCCGAGGACTTCATCCCGAGCCGCTGCACGACCGCCGCGAGCGCAGACATCGGGTTGCGTCCCGGCCGCAGCGTGATCACGTCCCACCGCTCGCCCGCGGCCTTGAGCGCGGGACCGACACCGGCCCGCACGAACGATGACTTGCCGGTTCCAGACGGTCCGATCACGCCGGTCAGGGGATGCTCGCGGATCTTCGCGACCATTCGCGTGACGTCGCGGCTGCGCCCGAAGAACCGGTTGGCGTCGGCTTCCTGGAAGGCGGCGAGGCCGGGATACGGACTCTCGTCGTCGCGCAGCGCCCGGCCGCCACGCCCGGGCACGAGGTCCTCGAGGATCGCGATGACGGCGGTGGCGCTGGCGATCCGCTGGTCGCGAGGTTTCTCGAGGCAGCGATCGACGAGGTCGACGAGCACGTCGGGCGTCTCGGGCGCCAGGTCGCGCACCGAGCGCATCGCGGTCGGCATGATGAGGTTCTGGATCAGCAGGTCATTGCGCGGCGGGTCGACGGGATGCCGTCCCGTCAGCATCTCGAACATGATGATGCCGAGCGCCCACAGATCGATCCGGTGATCCACGGCCTCGGTCCCGGCTTGCTCGGGCGCCATGTACGGCAGCGTTCCGACGAGCGCGCCCTCGCGGGTCAGCATCGTCGGGCCCATCGCCGCGCTCGCCAGATCCTGGTTGCTCGCGCGCTTGCGCTCTTCGGCGCCGAGCGCCTTGGAGATCCCGAAGTCGAGGACCTTGACCCCGCCCGCGCTGGTCACGATCACGTTCTCGGGCTTGAGATCGCGGTGGACGATCCCGAGGGCATGCGCGCGCTCGAGCGCCCGGGCGATCGGCAACACGAGCTCGACGACGCGCGCCGGCGGCAGCGTCTCGCCGTCATCGAACCCACCCATGATGTCGCGCAGCTCCTGGCCTTCGAGAAACTCGAGCACCAGGTAGGGGAGGCCGGCGTGCTCGTCGACCTGGTAGACGATGACGATGTTGTCGTGGTTGCATCGCGCCGTCGCGCGGGCCTCGACGAGGAACCGGTCGGTGACCTCGCGGGTCGCTGACCGCAAAAATTTGATCGCGACGCGCCGCCCGAGCTTGGTGTCGCGCGCGGCGTAGACGATGCCCATGCCGCCGCGGCCGATCTCGCGGATCAGCTCGTACTGGCCGATGCGGGTCCCCGGCGCGAACGTCGTCGGATCCGCGGTGTCGAGATCGCGGCCGCCGTCGGTGGCGGTCTGCGCGGAGCCCGCCGGTCCCGGAACGGGTGGCACCGTCCCCGCGATCGTGTGCGGCGCCGGTGTCGCCGCGCGGACGGCAGGCCGTGCCGGCATGACACCGGAAGTCCGCGGACGCGGCGGCGGCGTCCCGAGCTCGGTGCGCAGCTCCGGCTTGCGCTCGCCTTCGTCGGCCACGATCTCCAGGCTAGCACCGCCATCCAGCCGGGTCATGCCCGGCGCGGTCAGTCGTCGTCGGTACCGCGACGGTCGCGGCTGTCGGGGGTCGCGCGCGGGTCGGGTGTGTGCGGTTCTCCCATCGGAAGCACCGAGCGCACGATGAGGCCGGTGCCGCCGACGAGGAGCACGAGCATCACGAGCGTGTTGAACAGCGACGTCTGCCGGAAGTGGATGTCGAGGTTGGCGATGATGCCGACGAGGATCACCAGGAAGCCGCCCGCGGTCAGCAGGCGTCCGACCAGGGAGCGTCCGTTGACGAACAGGATCCCGATCCCCAACAGCAGCGGGATCAGCGTGATGCCGAAGCTCGAGCCGTAGCCGCCGATGCCTCGCCAGCGAAAGAAGCCGCCGTGCACCTGGACGTGATCGAACAGCAGGTAGCCGCCGACGATCACCATGACCAGACCCAGGAAGAAGGTCCGGGTTCCTCCCGGCGTACCCCCGACGTTGCGCATGTCCATGTAGCAACCAACATGAGTCGCGTTGCTCCGGGATGCAAGCCCGACGTCATATACTGAGCTCGTGCTGAGCCGGAGCCTCGCGTGGTCGGTCGTCGTCGTCGTCGTCGTCGTCGTCGTCGCGGCGGCGAGCGGCTGCGTGACCTCGAGCAGCGTCGTCTGCGCGGACGGCACGCTGTGCCCTGACGGCACCTCGTGCGCCACCGTCGACGACGTGATGCTCTGCGTGTTGCCCGATCAGCTCGCGCAGTGCGTCGACCAGCCGGAGCTCGCGCCGTGCGGTGATGGTGGGCGCTGCTACGACGGCGTGTGTCTGCGCGCCGGTTGTGGCAATGGTCGGCTCGATCCCGATGAGGCGTGCGACGACGGCAACAACGGCGCCGGCGACGGTTGCTCCGCCGACTGCGCGTCGACCGAGGTCTGCGGGAACGGCGTCATCGATCTCGTCCATGGCGAGCAGTGCGACGACGGTGTCGATCGCATCCTCTCGCACGATGGCTGCGCGGCGGACTGCACCGCAGAGACGCCGCGGTGGTCGAAGTTCCCGATGCCGAGCGAGCTCGACGCGTTTCCGGCGTGGGCCTACGATGCGCACCGCGACCGGCTCGTGCTGTTCGGTGGTCACGATGGCGTCGCGCGGACACTCGAGTGGGATGGGCGCCAGTGGTTCGTGGCGGATCCTGAAGTCAGCCCGCCGCTCCGCGACCGCCACGCGATGGCATACGACGCGTCGCGGAAGCGCACGGTGCTGTTCGGGGGCATCGGCTTCGAGGACACCTGGGAGTGGGACGGGGCGACCTGGACGCAGCGCCAGCCGGCGCGCTCGCCGGGCGCTCGCGGCGACCACGTCATGGTCTACGACGCGCGCGCGCAGCGCGTGATCCTGTTCGGAGGCCGCACGCTCACGAACGACACCGGGCTTGGCGATACGTGGACGTGGGACGGCACGACCTGGACGCCGATCACCACGACGCCGTCGCCGCCGCCCCGGTACGAAGCAGCCGCGGCTTACGATCCGAGGCGCGGCGTCGTCGTGCTGTTCGGCGGCAGTCATCAGGCGGTCGACAGCGCAGCGACCTGGGAGCTCACCGGCTCGACCTGGACGTTGCGGACACCGGCAAGTTCTCCCGCCGCGCGACGCGTCCACGCGATGACCTACGATCAGGCCGCCGGCCGCGTGCTGATGTTCGGTGGGGTCTCGGCAAACACGACGCCCCAGACCGACACCTGGAGCTGGGACGGTACGAGCTGGACGGCGCTGGCGGTCCCCGCGATTCCGGGGTCCAGCGTCAATGCGTTGCTCGCGACGCTCACCCCGACGAACACGATCGTGATGCTCCAGAATCGAAGCGACATGTACCGGTTCGACGGTAACTGGGTGCGGATCGAGGACGCGGTGACCTTCGCTCCGAACCGCGCCAATGCCGCCGCCGCGGTCGATCTGCTCGGCGGCCGGCTGATCGTGCACGCGGGGATCCAGACGAGCTTCATCTCGGGCACCACGTTGCAGTGGAACGGCGTGTGGTCGCAGGTCGCGGGGACCACGCCGGGCGCGATGACTGGCGCGGCGATGACGTTCGATAGTCGGCGCCGCGAGTTCGTGCTGTTCGGCGGCGTGCGGCCGAACGGCGATTACAGCAGTGACACCTGGGTCCTGGCCGGTAACACCTGGACCCTCCGCGCGCCACCGACCGGCTCGCCGATCGGTCGTGACAGCGCGGTGCTCGTCTACGATCCCGTGCGCGACCACGTCGTGATGTTCGGCGGCCGCAACGAGACCGCGGGTCAGTCACTCGGCGATACCTGGACGTGGGATGGCGTCGCGTGGACCCAGCGCGCGCCCGCGACGTTGCCACCTGCGCGCGATCAGGCCGCAGGGTCGTGGGATCCGGTGCGCGAGGAGGTCGTCATGTTCGGCGGCGAGACCTCGACCAATGCGGCGCTGCGCGATACCTGGGCGTGGAATGGCACGACGTGGACGGTGCGCGCGACGACGGGCCCGGCTGCGCGGTTTGGCGCCGGGATGGCGTGGGACGCGGCGCGGCGGCGGATGGTGCTGTTCGGCGGCGCATCGCCCGTCGCGCTCAACGATCAGTGGGAGTGGGATGGCGTGGCTTGGACGCCATTGCCGGTAGCCACGCCGCAGCGACCGCGCGTGAGCCACGTGATGGTCAGCTCGCTCGAGGGGGCGGGCGTCCTCGTCTTCGGGGGCGTGCAAAGCAGCGCTTCGTCCGGCGAGCTCGCGCGCCTCGCGTGGGATGGACCGGCGCTCGACGAGAGCTGCGTCCCGCTCGATCTCGACGGCGACGGCCTCGCGGGCTGCGCGGACCCCGATTGCTGGCGCACGTGTCATCCCGAGTGCCCGCCCGGTGCCACGAACGCCATCACGTGCGGACCGACTGCGGCGCGCTGCGGCGATAGCACCTGCGAGCCCGCCCGCGAGTCGTGCGTGAGCTGCAGCGCCGACTGCGGCGCCTGTCCGGCGAGCTGCGGCGACTTCACGTGCAGCGAGACCCCGGCGACGTGCCCGGGCGACTGCAACTGAAGCCGGAGCGAAGCGGAGGCGAAGAACTACGTCGCGCGCATGCCCGGCGCCTCACGGCCGGTCGATGCCACGTACTCCTCGTAGGAGCCGCCGTAGAGGTGCGGTCCCGCCGCCGATAGCTCGAGCACGCGGTTCGCCAGCGCACGCAGGAACTGGCGGTCGTGCGAGACGAAGATCAGCGTGCCCTCGTAATCGGCGAGGGCGCGGACCAGCGCGCGCTTGGTCGTGATGTCGAGGTGGTTCGTCGGCTCGTCGAGGACGAGCAGGTTCGGCGCGTCGTAGAGCAGCTTCGCCAGCGCGATCCGCGCGCGCTCGCCGCCCGACAGCACGCGGACGGGCTTGAAGACATCGTCGTCGTGAAACCCGAACGCGCCGGCGAGGCCGCGCAGCGTGCCCTGGTTCGCGAGCGGCGCGTGCTCCTGGAGCTCCTCGAGAACGGTCCGGTCGCCGGACAGCCCGTCCATCACGTGCTGGGCGTAGTAGCCCATCGTCACCGACGCCCCGATCGTCGCCGAGCCGGCGTCCGGCGCGAGGGCACCGGCGATCATCTTGAGCAGGGTCGATTTGCCGGCGCCGTTCTCGCCCATCACCGCCCACCGCTCGTTGCGGCGAATCATCATCGTCAGCCCGCCGTGCACGACCTTGGTGCCATAGGCCTTCTTGATGCCCTCGAGCTTGACGACATCGTCGCCCGAGCGCGGCGGCGTCCGGAACTCGAAGTACTTCTCGACGATCCGGCGCGGCTCCTCGACCTTCTCGATCTTGTCGAGCTTCTTGATCCGGCTCTGCACGAGCGACGCCTTCGCGGCCTGCGCCTTGAAGCGCTCGATGAACTTGCTCTCCTTCGCGAGCATCGCCTGCTGGCGCGAGTACTCGGCCTCGCGGCGCTGCGCCTCGATCTCGCGGGCACCCTCGTAGAAGTCGTAGTTGCCGGTGTAGGTCCGGAGGTCGCCGCCGTCGATCTCGACGATCTTGTTCGCGACCCGGTTCATGATCTCGCGATCGTGGCAGGTCATGATCACCGCGCCGGCGTAGTCGCGGAGGAAGCCTTCGAGCCAGATGATCGACTCGAGGTCCAGGTAGTTCGTCGGCTCGTCGAGCAGCAGGATGTCCGGCTGCGCCAGCAGGATCTGCGCGAGCGCGACGCGCATCTTCCAGCCGCCCGACAGCGTGCCGACGTCGTTCGCCATCACCTCGTCGCCGAAGCCGAGGCCGTGCAGGATCGACTGTGCGCGCGCCTCGAGCTCGTAGCCCCCGAGGTCCTGGTAGCGGGCCTGCACCTCGCCGAACTTGGTGACGACCTCGTCGAGGTCGTCGCCCGCGGCCTCGAGCCGGACGCCGAGCCGCGCCAGCTCCTCCGCGAGATCGGCGACCTCGCCGGCACCGGCACAGGTCTCGGCGAGGATCGATCGCCCCTTGAGGTCGCCGATGTCCTGGCGGAAGTAGCCCAGCGTCAGCTTGCGCGGGCGCTCGATCTGACCGTCGTCGGGTTGCTCCTCGCCCGCGATCAACCGGAACACGGTGGTCTTGCCAGCGCCGTTGGGACCGACCAGGCCGACCTTCTCGCCGGCGTTGATCTGGAACGACGCGTCGACGAACAGGATCTGGCCGCCGTACTGCTTGCTGACCGAGCTGAACGCGATCACGGGGGGCGATCTATAGCAGCCCGCGGGAAGAATGAAATCAAGGGACGAACGGATCGCGTTCGTTCAACGTTTAGTTAGTTCGGATCCCAGATCGCCGTTTTCCGTCGACGAATCGGCCGCCACTCCGTGATTTCGCGCGCCTCGGCCGGTGCGCGGCGCTCCCGCGCCCACGTGGGCGCGCTGAAAA
>JBKJUF010000509.1:0-23641 GCA_046590445.1 Kofleriaceae bacterium | reverse complement strand
GTCCGCGATCGCGACGTACATGCGGATCGCGCCACCGTCGAGGCGCTCGGCGACCTCGAGCTGATCGAGATCGCGGGACGTGTCGTTGTCGACCGAGGACCACGGCAGCGCCCGCATGTCACGCGCTGCCGCGAGCTCGTCGCGCGTCACCGTGTCATCGAGCTCCTGGGGAACGTCAGGGCGAAACCCGTTCTCGAGCAGTACCCGTCGCGCGACCTCGCGCATGTCGATGTCGATCGCTTCGCGTCGTGCCATCACGGAATGCTATCGGAGACCCAGGCGACGCGCCTTGTGCCGACGGGGTTTCCGTGCGAACCAACGACCATGAGCGACCATCCGACCAACTTCGTAGGTTCCATCGAGGAAGCCATCCGCTCGGGCGTGATCGCGAAGATCCCCGACGCCACGGTCGAGGTCTCCGGCAGCGGCGGCCACTTCCGGATCGACGTGGTGTCCACGGTGTTCGCGGGCAAGAGCATGCTGGAGAGCCAGCGTCTCGTGCTGTCGTCGATCAAGCATCTGATCAACGGCGACCAACCGCCCGTGCACGCCGTCGATTTGCTGACGACGCGCACGCCTTGAATGTGATCGTTCAGGCCTGGTGGCCGCAGCGCGGCCCTCAGGTCTAATGACCGCCTACTGCTCGTCCTTGGCCGGCGTGCCGCCCTCGTTCTTGATCGCCTGCACCTCGGTGCGAACGGTCTGCGCGAACGTCTTCAGTGCCTGCATCGCGTTACGAACGCGCGTGCCGGCCGCCTTGTTGCCGTCCTTGTAAAACTTCTCGAAGTCCGTGGCCATCTCAGCGACCAGCGCCTGCAGCTCCGCGTAGCGGGCAACGGGGGCGCGGCCCTCGGACTCGGTGGTGTCGGTGTTGGTATTGGTCTCCATGAGGTGCCGACCTTGCCCCGACCGTCTGACATCTGCAACTTCCAACCACAACACAACGTAGACACAGGAGAAATGCATTCCTCACGGGCTGCGTTGCCAACCTCTCGATCATGTGATCGATGATCGCTGTGATTTGCGCTAAGTCCCGGCGATCGTTACGTCGTGCAGCTTCGAATCACCGTCATCGCGCTGATCGCGGTGAGCGTCGGTCGGGAGGCGACGGCCGCGTCCGCATGCAGCTGCGATCCCACTCCTCAAACGCAGCCCAGCGATGAAGCGGTCGATGTGCCGACAAACCTGCGAGAGGTGATCAGCGAGTCTGGGCCCTTCGGCGAGTACCAGCTCCGAGATCTCTCCACCGGCGACCTCGTGCCGCTGGGTGCGATCGAGCGAGACCAGGCAAGTCGCATCGATCGAATGGCGGTGGGCGCTTCGCTCGAACCGCTCACCGAGTACGAGCTGACGATCCGCTATCACGCCGAGCTGCCCGCCGAGCGTCTCGCCACTTTCACGACCACCAGCGTTGTCGATCTGACGCCCCCCGAACAGCTCCTTGCAATGGACGTCCGGGCAACGCGAAGTCGGTACGAAGGTGTGGCCTCGAGCTGCGGAAACGACGTCTTGCTCGTCTTCGGCATGCTGTCCAACCTTGGTGATGCCGCAACGATCGACGTCCGAATGCGACGCGGCGATCAGTTCCAGCAAGCGTCGCTGTGGGCCTCGCCCTATGCGCTGTCGTCTCTCGGCATGGAGTACTGCCATGTCCAGTTCGACGCCGAGGCCAACGAGACCTGGGAACTCGAGGTCTCGGCACGCGACCTGGCCGGCAACGTCGGACCACCGATGAGCGTGAGCGTCACGGTTCGTGGCTGCCCTCCGCTCACGGCGCCCATGGGTTACACCGTCACCGATGACGGTTGCCCCACAACCGGTCCTGCAGTCGCGCATCCAGAAGACGACCGCGAAGGCTGTGCGAGCCACCGAGGCGGCGGCCGGGCCGTATTGTTAATGAGCGTTGCGTTGCTCGCCGCGCGTCGCCGGCGCCGGCGATCCTGATGTAAGGTCGCCGGCCGATGCCGACGGAACCGCTGCCGCGCGTCGTCGCGAGCTCCACCGAAGATCCCGAGGCCGTCTGGTTGCGCGAGGTCTATCGACCTGACGAGCCGAACCTGACGGTGCGCGCCGTGATCGCCGGGATGCTGATCGGCGGGCTGATGTGCCTGTCGAACCTCTACGTGTTCTTCAAGACCGGCTGGAGCATGGGGGTCACGCTGACCGCCTGCATCCTCGGGTTCGCGGCGTTCCAGGGGCTGCACAAGCTCGGCGCGGTCAAGCGTCCGCTCGGCATCCTCGAGAACAACGCTCTGACCACGGTGGCGTCCGGTGCCGGGTACATGACCGGCGGCGGCAACATGGCCGCGTACGGCGCGCTCGTCATGGTGATCGCCGCCTCGCCGCACCTCGCGCTCGAGGAGCCGGCCGCCGCGCCGATGATCGCGTGGTTCGCGGTGATCGCCGCGCTCGGCGTGTTCGTCGCGATCCCGATCAAGCGCCAGCTCATCAACCGCGAGGGCCTCGCGTTCCCGACCGGCACCGCGACGGCCGTGACGATCAAGTCGATCCACGAGGCCGCCGACGTCGCCGACCGGCTACCGCGGGCAACCGCGTCAGGCCAGGACGCCAAACCCAAGATCAAGCGCCCGACGAGCAAGGCGGCGTGGCTCGCGTACGCGGGGTTGTTCGGCGCCGCGCTCGCCTGGCTGCGCGACGCGTGGGCCGTGCTGCCGACCTCGTGGGCACCCGGCCTCGCGCTCGGTGGTCACGAGCTCGCGAAGTGGACGATCGCGCTGAAGACCGAGGTCGTGCTCCTCGGCGCCGGCGCGCTGATGTCGTTCCGTACCGGGTGGTCGCTGCTCCTCGGCGGGATCCTCACGTATGCGGTGATGGCGCCGGCGCTCCTCGAGCAGGGCCTGATCCACCTCAACAAGACCGGCGACGTCACGTACAAGGGCATCGTCGCGTGGACGCTGTGGCCTGGCGCGGCGATCCTCGTCGGCGCCGGCCTGACCTCGATGGCGCTCGACTGGCGCAGCCTCGCGCGCTCGTTCTCTGGCCTCGGCCGGCTGTTCGGCCGCCGCGGTGGCGCGGCCGCGCCTGCCGAGGGCATCGCGGCGATCGAGTCGCCCGAGTGGTGGTTCCCCGCGGCGCTGATGATCCTCGGCCCGATCGTCGTGGTGCTGATGATCGTGCTGTTCCAGATCCCGCTCTACGCGGCGGTCGTCGCGGTGCCGCTCGCCGTGCTGATGGGCTTCATCGCCTCGCGCGTCACCGGCGAGACCGACGTCACGCCGACCAAGGCGCTCGGCCCGGTGACCCAGATGCTCTACGGCGTGATCACGCCCGGCAACATGACCGGCAACATCATGTCGGCGAACGTCACCGGCGGCATCGGCCTCCACGCCGCCGATCTGCTGACCACGCTCAAGACCGGCTGGCTCCTCGGCGCGAAGCCGCGACACCAGCTCTACGCGCAGCTGTTCGGCGTGGTCGCCGGCGCGGCCATCGTCGTCCCCGCGTTCATGCTGATCATCCCGGAGCCGTCGGCGGAACAGCTCGCCGCCGGCATCAAGACCGTGCTCGGTACCGAGACGTGGCCCGCGCCGTCGTGCGTGGTGTGGGCGGGCGTGTCCGACGCGTTCTCGAACGGCATCGGCTCGCTGCACGACTCGTCGATCATCGCGATCGTCGTCGGGCTCGCGCTCGGCATCACGCTCACCGTCCTCGAGCGTTACGCACCGAAGACGGCGAAGCCGTACATCCCGTCTCCCAACGGCCTCGGCATCGCGATGGTCGTGCCGTGCAGCAACTCGATCTCGATGTTCCTCGGCGCGCTGATCGCCGAGCTGCTGAAGCGACGCCAGCAGGATGGCGCGGTCGTGCCGGTCGCGTCAGGGCTGATCGCCGGCGAGAGCCTGATGGGCATCCTCATCGTGGTGCTCACCAGCATCGCCGGCCTCAACCTGGCGCTCTAAGGATCGCTCTCATGACGCTCGACCTCGACGCCTACCTCACGCGCATCGGCCACCGTGGTCCCACCACGATCGATCACGCCAGCCTCTCGGCGCTGCTGCTCGCGCACATGACACGGATTCCGTTCGAGAACCTCGATGTTCTGCTCGGCCGCCCGATCTCGCTCGAGCTCGACGCGCTGCAGGCCAAGCTCGTCCACGCTGGCCGCGGCGGCTACTGCTACGAGCACGCGACGCTGTTCGCCGCCGTCCTCGAGAAGCTCGGGTTCACGGTCGCCACCCACAGCGCGCGGGTCACCATGATGCGGCCGAAGCACGAGTCGCCGCGCACGCACATGTTCCTCACCGTCGAGCTCCGCGACGGCACCTACGTGGTCGACCCCGGTTTCGGTGGCCTCGCGCCGCGCGTCCCGCTGCACCTCGACGGTCGTCCGGCCGAGTACGGCGGCGACGAGCACTGGCTCTCGCGCGACAGCAACGAGTACGTCCTCGAGGCGCGTACGCCCGAGCGCATCGTCGGCGCGTGGACCTCGACCCTCTCGCGCGACTTCCCGGTCGACTTCGAGATGGCGAACTACTTCACGTCGACGCACCCGATCTCGCCGTTCACGACGCGCCTGATGATGCGGACCTACTCCGCCGACGCACGCGTCACGATCGCGAACCGCACCGTGACCCGCCATCGCAACGGCGCCTCCGAGGTCACGCAGCTCGCCGACGGCGCCGCGCTGCGTGCCGCCGTCGCCCGCGACTTCGGCTTCGATCTGCCCGAGCTCGCCTCGCTGAAGCTGCCGGCGTAGCTGCGGGCTGTCCGAGGTTGTCCGAAGGGCGGACCGGGTCGTCCGGATCCCGGAAACTCCGGACGCGCGAGCGCGAGATTTCGAGGTCTTGTACGTGGCCCGAGCGTTGCTCGTGGTCGAGACATGCAGCTGCCCGAGACCTACCGACGGTGTCGCGGTGACGTGCATGGCGAGGTATGCTGATGTCGATGTCGTCTCCCAGCAGCCACGTGACCACCAGCCTACCCGCGGTCGACGAGCGTCTCGTCGCCCCGGAGAGCGGATACGAGATCGACGACGGGAAGCTGGTCTTCGTGCCACCGTCCGATCCGCTGCACGCGATCCGACACTCCAAGGTCGCCGCGCTGCTCGAAGCGCACGCCGCAGATGACTTCCACGTCGCCGTCGACATGCTGACCCGCACCTCCGAGCTGAATGACCTTGCACCCGATGTCAGCGTGTTCCCGCGAGAACCCGACCCCGTGACCGGCGGCCGACGCATCGAGCAGCTCGCGTTCGAGATCATGGCCACCGAGGCGCTCTCGCACGCAGCCAAGAGGGCCCGCACGCTCTCCGAGCGCGGGGTTCGCCGGGTGTTCGCGATCGACGCCGAGCGCGCACGCGCCTTCGAATGGTCGCGCGAGCTCGCCACGTGGGCGATGCTCGATCCGAGCTCGTCGATCGAGGATCCTGCGCTCGCGGTGCCGCTTCCGATCGAGCCGCTGGTCCGCGCGATCCGGGCCGACGATGCGATCGCCAAGGCGCTGCGAGCCAAGCGCCATCCCGAGTTCCTGAGCGAGCGTGCAGAGGGCCATGCAGAGGGCCATGCAGCGGGCCATGCAGCGGGCATGGCATCCGCGGTCCTCGCCGTCCTGGCGGCTCGCGGGCTTACCCCCGAGCCAGGGGAGCGCCGCCGCATGCTCGAGGAACGCGACCTCGCGCGGCTCGAACGCTGGCTTGCTGCCGCCGTGACGTGTTCCGACGCATCTGGTCTGCTCGCGACGCTCTAACTGTTGCGCGACCGTGCTGCACGTGGGTCGCGGCGTCGAACCTGGTGCTCGGCCGTCAGCTCGAGCACCACTGCAACAATGGTAGCTATGCCGGCTTGCGCACGAGCTCGCGGCGCGTCCATCGCGCGCGGGACTTCTCGCGCTCGCCTTCGCGCGTTCGTGGCGTGCCACGCTCGGGCAACGAGGCGAGCAGCGCCGTCGTCGCTTTCGTCACCTGCTCGACGGCACGCTCGAACGCCGCCTCGGCGTCGCGCGACGGCTTCGCGACGCCGAGACCTTGCGCACGTGCAAGGTGCGGATGTTGCGGCACATGACCTCGCGTTTGTAGCAGCCGGCGCCGGCGCGAGCACCGTTGTATGGTAGGCACGTGAACCCTTCCGAGACCCCGTTCGCGCTGCTCGGCGGTGCCGATGCCGTGCGTGGCCTGGTCGAGCGCTTCTACGACATCATGAGCGATCGCGAGCCCGTCCTCGCGCGCCTCCATCCGTGCACGCCCGATGGCCGCGTCGCGCGCGAGCCCCGCGACCGGTTCGGGCTGTTTCTGATCGGCTGGCTCGGCGGTCCGCAGGACTACATCGAGAAGCATGGCCACCCGCGCCTCCGCATGCGTCACGGCCGCGTCCTCGTCACGATCGAGATGCGCGATGCCTGGCTCCGTTGCATGACCGCCGCGATGGACGAGCTCCAGATCGCCGGCCCCGTCCGCGACTTCCTCGACAAGCGCTTTGCCGAGGTCGCCGACTTCATGCGCAACACCGACGGCTGAAGCTTGGCCCACGTGGGCCACCGTGTCGTGAACCGCTCCGCCGCCGCCGCCGCCATCGCCTTCATTTGAAATCACGGTGAGGAGAATGGCCAGCGATCGCTGGTGGCCGCGTGGGCGGTGTTATGGAGGGCCCATGAGCCGCCTCGCGTGCGTGATGTTGATCGGGTGCTCGACACTGCTCGTCGCTTGCGGACGTGATCGCGAGGGTGGCGCGCGGGCACCGACGGCGACGGACTACTGTCGTGGGCAGGCGGTGAAGACTGTGACGACTCCCCTCTCGGATGTTCGCGGGTCGGCGATCCGGCCGGTCCACACGTTCTCGATCGTGGCGCGCGATCCGGTCACCGGCGAGCTCGGCGTGGCCGTGCAGTCGCACTGGTTCTCGGTGGGATCGATCGTGTCGTGGGCGGAGCCCGGCGTCGGTGCGATCGCGACGCAGGCATTCGCGGAGGCGTCGTACGGGCCGAAGGGGCTCGCGCTGATGCGCGACGGGGTGGCGGCGCCCGAGGCGATGGCGCAGCTGATCGCGGCGGACAAGCGCAGCGACGTGCGGCAGCTCGGGTTCGTCGACGCGATGGGGCGCGCGGCGTCGCATACGGGTGCGCACTGCATCGCGGATGCGCGCGGGCATGTCGGCGCAGGGTACGCGGTGCAAGCGAACATCATGGCGAACGATCGCGTGGTGCCGGCGATGGCGAGCGCGTTCGAGCGGACGACGGGCGATCTCGCGGACCGCATGCTCGCGGCGCTCGATGCCGCGCAGGCGGCGGGCGGCGATCTGCGTGGCTGCCAGTCGGCCGCGATGATCGTGGTGGCCGGGACGCGCGGCGAGACGCCGTGGGCGCGCAAGGTCGATCTCCGCGTCGAGGATCATCCGGCGCCGCTCGGCGAGTTGCGCCGGCTGGTCGCGGTGTCTCGAGCGTATGACCACATGAACCAGGGCGACCTCGCGCTCGAGCGCGATGACGTGGCGAGCGCGACCGAGCACTACGGAGCGGCCGCGGCGATGTTCCCGGACAACGCGGAGATGCTGTACTGGGCGGCGATCGGGCTGGCGAGCAAGGGTCAGGTAGACCGCGCGAAGCCGATGCTCGACCGCGCGTTCGCGGCGGATCCCGCGTGGATCGAGCTGACGCGGCGGCTGCCGGCCGCGAACTTGCTCGACGAGGCGACCGCAAACCGTTTGCTACACGACGTGAAAGCTCGGTGACCTGGCGAACAGGTCTGAGCGGTCTTCGGATTCTTTCGAGGGTTTGCTGAGGGCTCGTCGCCGGGCTCGCGGCGGTTTTTACTCTGTACGACATGTAGCCCTCGTGTAGGGTGCCCCGGCTTCCAGCCAGGATCCGAACTACTCCTCGAGGTGACCATGCGTGCTACTGGATTTCTCGCTCTCTTCATCGCGCTCCCGACGATCGCCGCATGCGCGGCGGATGGGCCGGACGCTTCGGTCAGCGGCGTGTTCCCGTCGTCGGCATTCCTCGGCCGCACGATGCGCGTCGAGGTGTCCGGTGACGTGACGTCGTGGAAGGCCGGGACGGCCGTCGATTTCGGCGCCGGTATCGCGGTCGAGAGCGTCGCGGTCGCCAGCCCGACGGCGCTGTTCGCGAACATCAAGATCGCCGATGACGCCGAGCCCGGCCTTCGCGATGTCACCGTCTCCTACGATGGCGACACTCAGGTCCTCGTCCAGGCGTTCCAGCTCGAGCCCGCCGTCACCATCAAGTTCCGCGGCTCGGTCGCCCAGGGCTCGATCGCGGCGTTCACGATCACCGGCCACGACTTCGACACGCCGTTCGACACGACGGCAACGGGTGACGGCTTCTTCACCCCGCTCGAGTACACGAACACGTACATCACGACCCCCGCGGGCGTGACGATGAACGTCGGCTCGGTCCAGCCGTACTCGATCTCGGGCACCGCGTTCTTCGATCTCGACGCCGCGCCGGGCGCGGTCGTCGTCAACAGCGGCCCCGAGGGCGAAGCGATCGTCTCGGGTCTCGGCTCGGACCTCGCGGTCCAGGCCCGGACCGCCACCGCGCTCGTCGCGAACACCGCGACCCCGGGTAACGTCGGCGGCGCCTTCGAGTCGACGCTGTACGAGTTCACGCCGACAGGTTCTCCGACCCTCGCGACGTTCCTCGCGACCTCGTCGAGCCAGGCCGCCGAGCCAGGCCTCGCGCTCCTGCCGGCGAGCGGCAAGTTCGCCGACATGCTGAGCTATGGCGCCAAGGGCGCTGTCGTCCAGGAGGTCGCGGGCAAGATGTACGCGATCTATTTCGATAACGGCGGCGGCTCTGGCTACAACTACAGCGTCAAGGCCAACAGCCAGATGATGACCGCAATCGCGGAGGCCGAGCCGAACAACACGATCGGCAACGCACCGATCGCGGCCGCGACGCCGTACCTCGTCACCGGCGCGACGCTGTCGTCGGTGACCGACGCGGACTGGGTCGGCATCAACGTCGCGACCACGGACTTCGGCAAGAAGCTCCGCGTGCTGACCGCCGGCCCGGATCCGTACACGGACACCGTCGTCGAGATCTTCAAGTCGAATGGCACCACGACGTTCGGTGGTCCGAGCCGTGACTCGGGCTTCGCCGAGAACCACACCTCGCCGGTCCTCGCCGAGGCGGGTCGCTACTACGTGAAGGTCACCGCGTCGCAGGACTACTTCATGGATACGAACAACCAGTACATCGTCGCGGTCTGGATCGAGTAAGCGCGGCGGCAGCGCGCCGACGCGCGCGTTGCGTGATACGCCGCGGGGATGACGCGCAAGTGGATCTCACCCGGCTCGGCCGGCCCGGTCGTCGCGCTGGTGGCGGTGGCGATCGTCGCAGTGTGGTGGTGGCAGCGTGGCGGCAGTGAGCCCGCGAAGCCGACCGCGAAGGTGGTGGCCGACTCGGCGGCCGCGCCGGCCAAGGCGCCGGAGCCCGAGCCGCGCACCGGGAACGTCGAGCTCGCGCAGCGCGTACTGATCGATGACGATCCGAAGGGCGCGCTCCGCCTCGAGGGTCAGGTCGTCGACGCGAGCGATCAGCCCGCCGCCGGCGTCACCGTCGTCCTCGCGTCGAATCCGTCGCGCACGACGACGTCGGAGGCCGATGGCGGCTTCGCGTTCGACGCGCTCGTCGGCCGGCCGTACACGCTGGTCGCACGCGGCGCCGGTGCGACGGCCGGAAAGATCGCAGGACCGGTCACCGCGCAGCTCACCACGTCGTCGGATCCAGTCGTGCTCAAGCTCCGCGATGCCGGCAAGCTCGTCGTGTCGGTCGCGAGCAGCGATGGCAAGCCGATCGAGGGCGCGACCGTCGAGCTCCGCGGCATCGACGAGCAGCGCGAGACCTCGAAGGCCGGCGGCACGGCGACGTTCGCGAGCGTGGTCCCGGGCGGCTACCAGATAGCGGCGTGGGCGACCGGTATGGCGCGCACGTTCCAGTGGATCCAGATCGGCGCGGGTGACGCCGAGGCGCGGGTGACGCTGACCGCCGGTGCGCCGGTGTCGGGGCGCGTCGTCGACGACAAGGGCGGCGGGATCGCGGGTGCACGCGTGCGGTTCTCGGGCGCGTCGGACTGGAGCCAGCAGGCGAGCGATCGCCACGACGCCGCGGTCACGACCAAAGACGGCTCGTTCAAGCTCGAGGCGATGCCGGCGGGCACGTTCCGGTTCGTCGCGACGCACCCCGCGCACGCGCCCGGCACGTCCGCGCTGGTGACGCTCGACGCGAAGTCGCCGCGCGATGGCGTCACGATCACGCTCGCGGCAGGCGCGGTCGTGCGCGGCCGCGTGCTCGACACCGCGCAGCAGCCGGTCGCCTCGGCGCGCGTCCGCGTCGGCGTGCAGACGAACCCGCGCGCGATGATCTTCGAGGCGCCGCGCCAGGCGTTCACCGACGCGGCTGGCGCGTTCGAGCTCGCGGGGCTGCCCCGCCGGCCGCTGTCCGCGGTCGCGCTCCACGACAGCGGCGCGTCGGAGACCCAGCCGATCGACACCACGAACGGCGACGTCACCGACGTCAAGCTCGTGATCGACGTGACCGGGACGATCGCGGGCGTCGTCGTCGATCCGCTGGGCCAGCCGATGGAGGGCGTACAGGTCAAGGCGGGCCCGAGCTTCGGCGATAACCGCACGCCGACCGACGTCTCGCAGTGGCGGCTCCGCGGGTTTCCGCAGGCGCTGACCGACGGCGCCGGCAAGTTCCAGCTCGCGGGGCTCGCGCCCGGCACGTACACGATCTCGGCGGCACCGGCCGCGAGCCGCGCCGCACGGAGCGCGTTTGGCGGCGAGGGTCACACCGCGAAGACCGGCGACACCAACGTTCGCATCGTGCTGCCACCCGAGGGCGCGGTGACAGGCAAGGTCGCGTTCGCCGACGGCACGCCGCCGCCGATGTTCACGGTGTCGGTCGGCATGACCGGCCAGCCCGGGCGCGCCGACGGCACGTTCGTGCTCGATGGCCTCGCGCCGCAGAAGTACGAGCTCAACGTGCGCGGCCCGAGCTTCCAGACCCGCGTCGTCGAGGTGACCGTCGAGTCCACGAAGACCGCGGACGCGGGGACGATCACCGTCGAGAAGGGCCGCAGCATCTCGGGTCGCGTGGTCGCCGATGGCCAGCCCGTCGGTGGTGCGACGGTGTTTGCCGGCCGCATGATCTTCGGCAACGGCACGTCGAGCTCGGCGCAGTTCGGACCGATGGGCGCGGGCACCAAGAAGGACACGACCGACGCGAGCGGCGCCTTCGTGATCTCGGGCTTCGGCCCGGGCGAGATCACGGTCGTCGCCGAGCACGAGGCGATCGGCCGGTCACGGGGCATGCGGCTCCCGACGGTGATGCCCGGCCAGACCGAGCTCGTGCTCGTGCTCGAGAAATTCGGCGCCCTCACCGGGGTGCTGCGCCAGGCGGGGAAGCCTGCGGAGGGCGTGTTCGTGACCTGCCAGTCGACGACGACACCCGGCGCGATCTACTCGGTCGCGTCGGGCCCCGACGGCACGTATCGCTTCGATCGGCTCGCGCCCGACGTCTACAAGGTGTCGGCGATGCTCGGCATGCCGATGACCGGCATGAAGTTCTACTCGAAGCAGATCGAGGTGCCGCCCGGCAAGGAGGTCACGATCGATCTCGCCGTCGAGCCCGGCGCGGTCACGCTCGACGTCACCAGTGTCCCGAAGGCCGGCAAGCTCGGCGTCGCCAGCGTGTGGCTCGCGAGCGGCGCGATCCGCGCGAAGTCGATGAACGAGCTGGGGCTCGCGATGGCGGCTGCCGGCCCGGGCGCGTCGCAGTTGGTGATCGTCCGGCGCGGCGAGCCGGCGCGGTTCGCCGAGGTGGTGCCCGGCAGCTACAGCGCGTGCGTCGTGCCCTACCCGGCGGAGGTCAAGGGCATGGCCGCGATGGGCTACTCCGAGCGGCACGGCGACACGATGCTGGCGTTCTGCAAGACCGTGACGATCGCCCCATCGCCCGACAGCCAGACCACGAGCGTCACCGTCGAGCTGCCCCCGTTCATCCCCGATGCGCCACCTGCTGGCCCAGGGAATGGCAGCGGCAGCGGCTCGCCATGACCGCTGGCTTGCAGGCGGGCCGCTGTGGTTGCCACATCGCGTGACGGCCAACCGCCCTGAGTCTGCTTCCGCCGCCCCGACCGGCGCACTATGCCGTGCACACCCGGCCCCGGTTGAGGCATCCTCGAGGGATGCGCGCAGTCGTTGCTGTCCTGGCGGGCCTCGCGATGTCTGGACCGGCGACGGTCACGGCGCACATCGCGCTCAAGGTGCCGTCGACCCGCACCGTCGAGCAGAAGGCCGGGCCGTGCGGCAGCGCGAGCTCGGTGCGCGGCGCGAACGTCACGACCTACGCGCCCGGCCAGACGATCACCGTCGAGTGGGACGAGACGGTCGATCACCCGGGTCACTACCGGATCGCGTTCGACGACGATGGCCAGGACGCGTTCGTCAACCCGAGCCGCTCGACCGACAACTTCGCGTTCACGCTGGTCGACAAGATCGCGGACACGACCGGCGGCCGCTACACCGCGCAGGTCACGCTGCCGACCACGCCCTGCACGAACTGCACGCTCCAGCTCATGCAGGTGATGACGACGACCGAGCCCTACAACTCGTTCTACTGGCAGTGCGCTGACATCATGATCGCCGGTGACGTGCCGCCGCCCGGCAAGGACGAGCCCGACACCACGACCGGCGGCTGCGATGCCGGCGCGGGTTCCGGGCCTGGAGCGATGCTGCTCGCGATCGGCATGCTATTCCGCCGTTCGCGATGAACGTCCGCGAAGTACCCGCCGTCTTCACGCCTCGACCGCGCTGTGCTCGCTGCCGGCGGCCGACGAGCGTGTGCTATTGCGCGAAGCTGCCGCAGCTGGCGACCGCGACGCGCGTCGTGATCCTCCAGCATCCGCGCGAACGTGACGTCGCGATCGGCACGGCACGGATGGCGTCGCTGTGCCTGACGGGGTCCGAGCTCCACGTCGGCGTGACCTGGGACGATCATCCGGCGTTCGGGCGCGCGCTCGCCGATCCGGCGCGTCCACCGATCCTGCTGTATCCCGGTCCGGGCGCGCGCGACATCCTGCGCGAGCCGCCGGTGGGCCCGGTCACGCTCGTCGTCGTCGACGGCACGTGGTCGCAGGCGAAGACCGTCGTCCGCGACAATCCGGTGCTCCACGCGCTGCCGCGCTACGCGTTCGCGGCTCCCGAGCTATCGGAGTACCGGATCCGCAAGGAGCCACGCGCCGAGTACTGCTCGACGATCGAGGCGCTGATGCACGTGCTCGGTGTGCTCGAGGGCAACCCCGCGCCGTTTCGCGCGCTGCTCGAGCCATTTCGCGCGATGGTCGACGCGCAGCTCGTCTGCCAGGCGCTGCGCCCGCAGCGTCGCCAGCGCCAGCCACGCGGCGCCAAGCCCGCGACGCCGCGGCTGCCTGCAGCACTGACCGATCGCTTTGGCGATCTGGTCTGCATCGTCGGCGAGGCGAATGCGTGGCCGTATCACTCGACGCACGCGCACGATGACGACGAGCTCGTGCACTTGGCCGCGCATCGTCCGAGCACCGGCGAGACGTTCGACAGGCTCGCCGCGCCCGAGGCCGCGCTGTCACCGAGCACGCCGTTTCACGTCGGCATCCCCGAGGCGGAGCTGTGGGCGGCAGGCTCGCGCGCCGCGCTCGTCGACGCGTTCGCACGGTTCACGCGACCGACCGACATCATCGCGTCGTGGGGCCACTACGGCCCGAACCTCTACGTCGGCGCTGGCGGCACGCTTGGTGAGCGACTCGATCTCCGCGCGCTCGGCCAGCGGCTCGCGAACAAGAAGCTCGGTGCGCTCGAGGATCACGTGGCCGCGGTCGCCGGGCCACCGGGGCCGCCGCTCGCGCCCGGCCGCGCCGGTCGCCGGCTCGCCGCGCTCGTGCAGCTCGTCCGGGCGTGGCGCGCGACGCTCGCGTGACCCGAGCATCAGCCGTCGTGACCGGCGATCAGTCGTCGTGACCGGCGATCAGTCGTCGTCACCCGACTCGAGTCACCCGGCTTGATGCGTTGCCTTGCGGGCGCCCGCCGCGCGACGGCGCGAGAGCTCGACGCCGATCGCATCGAGGCCGTGCGCGTTGGCGGCCGCGAGGGCGCTGCCGAGCCCGCAGAACGGATCGACGACGACGCGCGCACCGACCGATGCGACGAACTTGATCGCGGCCTCGCAGGCCGCCGCTCCCATCGCGCGCGACCACGTCATCGTACCGAGCGCGGGTAACACATCCGGCGTCGACGCCCCGGGCGCGAGCCGGCGGGTGCGGCTCACCGCGATCAGGTGCGCATAGGCGGGACGGCCGAACGTCGTCGTACCGGGCGGCACCCGACACACGATCTTGTGCCAGAGCAACGCACTGCCCGCCGCGTCGGCGCCGCACTGCACGAGGTGGCCCTTGTCGATCCAGCGGCCGTCGTGCTTGACGTCGGTCTGGTAGAACATCGCGACGGCGTCGTCGGCGACGGTGCGGCACGCGAGCGCGACGGTATCGACGAACCACCGCCGCCAGCGGTCGACGCCGAGGTCCGGCAGCTCGCTGTGATCGGGCAACGAGGTCACGATCGCGTGATCGGCCGCGAGCGGTCCGCGCTCGAGGAACGCGATGCCATCACCGTGATGGACGACCCGCTCGGCCATGCGGGACCGTACCGTGCTGGCGCGCCCGGTACCCAGAATCTCGGGCGCGACACGTCGCGGCTGACCGCCACACGTTGCAGCGCGCACGGCGTTGCCCGCACAATCCGCGAAAATGAAGCGCACCTCGCGACTGTGGACCGTGGTCCTTTCCTGCTCGATGTTGATGATGCTCGCGGCATGTCCGGCGGGCGGAACCGGCGGTAGCGGTGGCGGTGGCGGTGGCGGCGGTGTTAGCGGCGGTGCCGGCATCAGCCCAGACTCCTGCGGCACGCTCAACACCAGCAAGGTCGGGCGCAAGCTCTACGCGTTTCTCCAGGCCTCCGCCGAGCTCGATCGCGCGAGCCTCGAGCTCGAGCGGTCGATCCACGATGCGTGCAAGCGCATGGCGGTCGAGCTCGGCGTCTCGCCGGCCGGCGACATCCGCGAGGTCTGCTCGCGCGCCGCGACCGAGCTCCAGGCGAACCTCAAGATCAGCGTGCGAAGCGAGTCGCGCCTCGTGACGCGCGTCGAGCCGCCGGTTTGTCGCACCGACATCTCGTTCACGGCGGGCTTCGTCGCCGAGTGCGAAGCGCGCGCGGTCGCCGACGTCAACGTCAGCTGCACCGGTACGTGTGGAGGCACGTGCAACGGCGCATGTGACGGACAGTGCTCCGCCGCGGGCGCGAACGGCCAGTGCGCCGGCAACTGCAGCGGGACCTGCCGCGGCAACTGCTCGGGCTCCTGCCAGGGCTACGCGAACGTCGACGCGTCGGCCGAGTGCAAGGCGTCCGGCGAGATCCGCGCGGGCGTCCACACGACGTGCACCGAGCCGAAGGTTGTCGTCGTCCGCGAGAGCGTCACCGTCATCGACGACGCGAAGTTCCAGGCCGCGATGCGCGCGATCGACGCGGGCATGCCGACGATCCTCAAGGCCGGCGCGCGGTTCCAGGCACTGGGCCGCTCGCTCGGGCTGTGGGTCACGACCGGCGCGTCGCTGCTCAAGGCGTCGGGCCAGCTGATCGGCGAGCTCGGCGAGAAGGCCGTCTGCGTCGGTGGTCAGCTCGCCGCCGTCGTCGCTGCCAGCACGCAGATCCAGGCGCGGTTCACGGTGTCGATCGAGGTCTCCGCGCAGGTCAGCGGATCGGCCGGCGCCGGCGCCCCGTAGTTGCGCAACTCGCGCAATTGATCGCGGCCCGCCATCAGGTTTTCGGATCGGCGCGTGGCGATGGTGTTAGGGTCCCTGCGATGCAGGGCTCCAGGTGGTTCGTGTTGTCCTCGCTGATTGTATCGGTCGCCGTCGCTGGCACTGCGTGCGGCGGGCCTGAAGGACGCCCCAACAACGACGGCGTCGACGGCAGCACGTCAGGCGATGGCAACAACCAGAACGGCGATGGTTGCTCGGATGCAGCCAAGTCGGTCTACGTCGTCGACCAGAACAACACGCTGTCGCGGTTCGATCCGCCGACGAAGGTGTTCACCGATCTGGGCCAGCTCAACTGCCCGGCGGGTGGCGGCGCGACGCCGTTCTCGATGGGTGTCGATCGCAGCGCGGTCGCGTGGGTCCTCTACTCGAACGGCAAGCTGTTTCGTGTCGAGACCACGGCCGCGGGTCTGCCCTGCACGCAGTCGGCATGGGCCACGCAGTCCGGGCTCGCGCAGTTCGGCATGGGCTTCTCGACCGACGCGGCCGGCGGCTCGACCGACACGCTGTTCATCGCCGGCGGCACGGGTCCGACGCAGCCGACCTCGCAGCTCGCGCGGCTCAGCACGTCGACCTTCACGCCGTCACCGGTCGGTACCGTCCAGGGCTGGCCCGAGCTCACGGGCACCGGCAACGCCGAGCTGTGGGGCTTCTTCCCCGACGAAAGCGCGTCGCGGATCGTCAAGCTCGACAAGACGACCGGCGCCGCGCTGACGACATTCCCGCTGTCGGGGCTCTCCGGCATGCCGACCGCGTGGGCGTTCGCATTTCACGGCGGCAAGTTCTGGGTGTTCCTGATGAAGGACCTCGAGAGCGCGACGACCGTCTATCAGATCGACGCGGCGACCGGCGTGCAGGACTCGTTCACGCGAACCACCGGTCGCACGATCGTCGGCGCCGGCGTCTCGACCTGCGCACCTGTCATTCTGTAGTCGGCCTGTCGTCGTCTCAGGTGCCTCCATTCTCTGGTTGTCGAGCAAGACGCTCGAAAACCAGTAAATCCTGTAGCCGGTTCGTGGCGCGCCTGTGGACCACCGCGCGTTGGAGCACGGCGGTCGGAATCCCGGCCATAAAATTTTCGGCACGTTGCGCCGGCATCCTCGTTGCAGAACCAAGGGCCCGAAACGCGAGGGCATCGCCCCCCGCAAGGAGTCTCATATGCGCACGATGTTCTGGTGTTCGATCCTGTCGGCCGCGTTGCTCGCGGGGACGGGTTGCAAGAAGAAGGAGGGGGATACCGAGGCCGCGAAGACCGAGGTCAAGAAGGCCCAGGAGGAAGTTCGCGACCAGCAGAAGGATGTGGTCGACGAGAAGAAGGACGTTGTCGAGGCCCAGAAGGACGTCAATGCGGCCAAGGTCGATCTCGCGCAGGCACGCGCCGAGCTCGAGAAGGCGGTCGCCGAGCGCCACGCGAAGCTCGACGCGAAGATCGATCAACTCGAGAAGAAGGGCGACGCCAAGTCGAAGGAAGCCGCGGTCAAGTTCCGCGCGCGCCGTGACGAGACGAGGGCGAAGATGTCCACGATGGGCGAGAAGACCGAGTCCAACTGGGACGCCTTCAAGGCCGACCTCTCGAGGGGCTGGGATGAGCTCGAGCGCGACGTCGACGCCGCGTTCTGATCGACGCGACTACTTCTTGAGCGGCATGCCGTAGAGATCGTGCAGCGCCGGCTCGCCAAGCCCGAGCTTGTCGAGATCGGCGCGCACCTTCGTCATGTCACCGACGACGGCGAACACGAGTCGCTTCGACGGCACCACAGTGCGCGCGACGGACTTCACGTCCCTGGCGGTCACCTTGCGTACGCTGCTCGCATAGCGCGTGTACCAGTCGTCCGGCAGTCCGTGCCGGACGAGCTCGACGAAGGCGTCGACCGTCGACGAGTTCGTGTCGAAGTGCGACGGCAAGGCGCGGATCATGTTCTGCTTCGCCTTCTCGAGCTCCTCGGCGGGCACGTCGGTCGTCGCGAGGTCATCGACGAGCTTGATGATCTCCGACAGGCCACGCGCGGTCTCGGGCGTCACGATGGCGCTCGCGATCACGAACGGCCCAGGTGCGCGGCGCCAGTCCATCACCGCGCCGGCGTTGTAGGTGATGCCGAGCTGCTCGCGGAGCCGCTGGGTCAGCCGGCTCGTGAAGCCGTCGCCCAGCACGGTCCGCAGGACCTCGAACTGGAAGTAACGGCGGTCCTTGCGTTCGGGACCGACGAGGCCGATCCGCACATCGGACTGCGCGGCGGCCGCGCGATCGACGAGCAGGAGCCGGCTACCCGGCTTCGCCGGCGTCGTCACGAGCTTCGGCACCGGCTTCGCGCCGGTCGGCTTCCACGCGCCGAGGCCGCCATCGAGCTTGGCTTTCAGCTTGGCCGGCTCGACATCGCCGGCGGCGACGAGCGTCATCGTCGCGGGGTTCCAGCGCTCGGTGTAGAACGCCTTCGCATCGGCGACGCCGAGGCCCTTGAACTCCTCGCGGACGCCCGAGCTGGGATGACCGTATGCGGAGCCAAGCCCGTAAAGCGCGGCGTTGAGCATCACCGCAGCGACCTCGCGCGGCCGATCGCGACGTTGCTCGAGCGTGATCACGCGATCGCCCTTCACGCGCTCGACTTCCTTGTCGTCGAAGCCGGGCTGGGTCACGACCTTCGCGAGCAGCTCGAGCGAGGAGTCGAGCGTCTTGGTCAGCGTGCTGAGCGAGACCTGCGCGGTGTCGACGTCGACGCCGACGCCCATGCTCGCACCGAGCCTGTCGAGCTCCTGCGCGATCGCGATCGGCGAGAGCCCGCCGGCGCCTTCGTCGAGGAGATCGGCGGTGAACGCGGCGAGGCCACCCTTGCCCGCGGGATCGCCGGACGAGCCCGCGCCCGGCACGACCAGCGTCATCGACACGATCGGCAGCGCCTTGTTCGCGACGACCAGCAGCGTGATGCCGTTCTTCAGCTTGAGGCGCTTGACCACGGGCGCCTTGAACACGGGCTCCTTCGTCGGTGCGGGCGGCTTCGTCCAGTCCGCGATCCCGGACTTCGCGAACGCCGGGTCGACCTTCGGCGCAGGCGGCGGCAGCGGCACGGGCGCTTTGGGTGCCCCAGCCGGCGAACCGGCGGCCGGACCGGCTGGCTGTGGAGTCGTGGGCTGCGCGGCCACCGGTGATGCGACTGCGGTGACCGCGAACAGGGATAGCAACAGGCTGGTACGGCGCATCACGGCTTCTCCTGCTTGACGGGCGTCGGTGCGGGCTTGGCCGTGGGGGCTGCCGGTTTGGATGCCGCACTTTCTGCGGGCTTCTTGCCGGGGCGGATCGTGAGCGTGACGCGCGCGGTGGGCGCGAGGTACTTCGCGGCGACGGCCTTGACCTGATCGGCGGTGACCGCGCGGCGGCGTGCGAGATCCTTGCTGAAGTAGTCCGGATCCTTCGCGAGCACGTCGTAGCTGGCGAGCAGGATCGCGCGCTGCAGCGTCGGCTCGAGGCCCGCGAGGAACGACGATTCCTGCGAGTTCTGGGCGCGCTCGAGCTCCTTGGCGTCGGGCGCGGTCGCCGACATCTTCGCGACCTCCTCGGTGATCTCCTTGATCAGTCGCTGCGGATCGACCCCGGGCTTCGCGGTGACGACGATCTCGAAGGAGCCCGCGAGCGTCTCGCCGTTGAAGCCGGCGTGGACGTCCTGCGCGATCTTCTCGTCGTAGACGAGGCGCTTGTAGAGCCGGCTCGACTTGCCGTCCCCGAGGATCGCCGCGGCGGTATCGAGCGCGGGCTCCTCGGCGGTGAACCCAGCCGGGCCGCGCCACGTCAGGTACACGCGCGGGACCTGCACGTCATCGGTCGTGTTGATCACGATCTCCTTCGTGATCGGCGCAGGCGTCTTGTACTGCGGACGTGCCGGCACGGGTGCACGCGGGATCCAGCCGAAGTACTTCTCGACGAGCTTCTTCACGTTGTCGACCTTGACGTCGCCCGCGATCACGAGCGTCGCGTTGTTCGGCACGTAGTACTTCTTGAAGAACGCAGCGACGTCGGGCACCGCGGCCGCCTGGAGGTCGGGCACGTTGCCGATCGTCGACCAGTGGTAGCCATGATCCTTCGGCCAGAGCGCCGCCTGGATCAGCAGCTCGCTCGTCCCATAGGGCCGGTTCTCGTAGCTCTGGCGGCGCTCGTTGAGCACGACGTCGCGCTGGTTGTCGAGCTTGGGCTGATCGAACGTGTCGAGCAGACCGACGAAGCGATCCGCCTCCATCCACAACATCTGCTCGAGGAAGTTCGAGCCGGCGACGTTCTGGTAGACCGTCATGTCACTCGAGGTGAACGCGTTCGACCAGCCACCGGCGCCCTCGAGCAGCCGATCCATGAGGCCGTCCGGCAGGTGCGTCGAGCCCTTGAACATCAGGTGCTCGAACAGGTGGGCGAAGCCGGTGCGGTTCGCGACCTCGTCCTTGCTGCCGACCTGGAACCACAGGACCTCGTAGACCGTCGGCGCCTTGTGGTCCTCGATCACGTAGACCTTGAGGCCGTTCGCGAGCTCGAACTTCTCGTAAGTGATCTTCGGCTCCTCGGCGAACGCGGGCGTCGCGAGCGCGACGATCAGGAACACGATCAGGCGGGTCATGGCGCGCACACTAGCGCATCGCCCGCCCGGCGACGACGCGACCCGTCATGGCATATGGTCACCGTGGTGCTTCGCACAGACATCCCGGACGCGTGGGGCGCGATCCGCGCGGCGCTCGAGGCCGAGCTCGGCGAGGCAATCTCGATCGACGCGCTGACCGGCGACGCGCTGACCGGCGACGCGCTGACCGGCGACGCATCGACCAGCGCATCGACGGCGCCCTGGAGGATCGCGCAGCGGATCGCCGGGCACCGCCACTCCGCGGATGACGTGCTGACCGCCGCATACGCCGTCGAGCGCATCGCCAATACCGTCCCACCCGTCGCGATGTGTCTCGATCTCGGCACCGGGATCGGCACGGTCGGCCTGATGGTGCTCTCGCGGCTCGGTCCGGATGCGCGGCTTGTCTGTGTGGAGGTCCAGGCGATCAGCCATCGCCTGCTGCTCGCGAACATCGCCGGCAACGCGCTCGGCGATCGCGTCGAGCCACACCTCGGCGATCTGCGCGAGCTCGTGCTCGACCGGCGGTTCGCGCTCGTCACCGGCAGCCCGCCGTACTTCCCGCTCGGCACCGGCATGCTCCCCGAAGACGCGCAGAAGGCAGGCGCGCGCTTCGAGCTGCGCGGCGACGTCGCCGACTACGCGCGCGCCGCCGAGCGTCACCTCGCCGATGACGGCGTGTTCGTGTTCTGCTTCCCGACGCCCCAGCGCACGCGTGCCCTGGCGGCCGCCGCCGCCGCGGACCTCGTCGTCCACGCGTATCGCGACGTCATCCCGCGCGAGACGCTGCGCCCGCTGTTCACGCTGTTCGCGTGTCGTCGCGAGCCCGCGGCGCTGCACGTCGAGCCGCCACTGACAATCCGTCACGCCGACGGCCGGTTGACCGACGAGATGCTCGCGATCCGCCGCGGCTTCGGCTTCGAGCCGACCGGCCGCGAGTGACTCCGGCGGCGTGACCAGCTAGGATGATGGGCCGCGTGTCGAGAACGAAAGCCACGATGCCACCCGCCACCGTACTCGCCGCGGCGATCCGGCGGCTGATCGACGAGCGAGACGTCAGGGTCGTCTACCAGCCGATCGTCGACCTCCAGACCAAGCGGGTCTACGCATACGAGGCGTTGGTCCGCTCGAAGGATCCGACGTTCGAGAGTCCCCCGGCCCTGTTCGCCGCGGCCGTCTCGCACTCGTGCACTGGCGAGCTCGGGCGGATGATCCGCGAGATGTCCGTGCAGAACTGCCCGGACCACCCGCTGTTCCTCAACATCCACCCCGCCGAGCTCAACGAGAAGTACCTCGTGCAGCCAAGCGATCCGATCTTCCAGCACGACAAGGACGTCTTCCTCGAGATCACCGAGGGCGTCCCGCTGTCGCACTTCTCGCTCTGCCAGAGCATCCTCCGCGAGGTCCGAGGCCGCGGGATCTACCTCGTCGTCGACGATCTCGGTGCGGGCTACTCGAACCTCAAGTACATCGCCGACCTCCAGCCGCGCGTCGTCAAGCTCGACCGCGAGCTGATCGCCGGGCTGACGACCACGACCCGGCTGTTCAAGCTGGTCTCGGCGATCGTCGTGATGTGCAAGGAGCTCGGCGCGACCGTCGTCGCCGAGGGCATCGAGACCACGACCGAGCTCGACGCGGTGATCGCCTCGGGCGCGCGCTATGGCCAGGGCTATTTGCTCGCAAGGCCGGCGTTCCCGCCGCCCGAGGTCACGTGGCCGGAGCACGCGGTGCATCGGACGCCGACGTTCACCACGCCGCGCCGTTAAAAGCTCGAGAGCAC
Organism: Kofleriaceae bacterium; assembly: GCA_046590445.1. Classification (GTDB taxonomy): domain Bacteria; phylum Myxococcota_A; class Polyangia; order Haliangiales; family Haliangiaceae; genus JABFXX01. The sequence continues at coordinate 1,443 of JBKJUF010000509.1, read as the reverse complement.
CGTGAACGAGAAGAACCGGCCGCCGAGCTCGAGGTGGCCGAGCGAGGACTCCATGCGGTCGAGCTCGAGGGTGTCCTCGTCACCACCGGCGGACTTCGCGGTCAGCTCGATGCCGCTCGCGACGACGTAACCGAGATCGAGGCGGAAGCCGAGCGAGAACCGGCGATGCGCGATCGCGAGCAGCTCGAGCCCGAGCGAGCCCGTCGTGATCGCCCCCCAACCGGAATCCGTTGCCGAGTGGCCCTCGGGATCGCGGAGGTCGATCCCGGCGCGTGCGGTCCCGAGATCGATGCGCGCGTTGCCGACGACACGCCGGTGGAGCGCGTACCGCGCGCGGGCGCCGACGGTGTACTGCTGGACCTCGAGCTCGGTGGTCAGGGTCTGGAACATCGTGCCATCCGCATAGCCGAACAGCATCGTCGCGGCGCCCCATAGCTCGAGGCGTGGCGCGACCTCGAACGGGAGGTGGCGCGCGTAGCCGATCGAGCCGCCGTCGAGACTGTCCTCGGTGAGTGCGTTCGCCGACGGCGAGCGCAGCGCGCGGGTGAACGAGCCGACCGTGACCTCGTTGTTGCCGGCGTCGGCGGTCGCGGTCGCGGCGAGCACGAGGCAGGAGGCGAGGAGGGCGCGCATGATCAGCATCACCGGGGACCTTCGTCGAGGAGGTTGGCGGTCAGGAAGCCCTCGAGCACGTGCGCCTCGGCGCGCGATGCGGTCGGGGACGGAATGATCGTCGCGTGACCCAGCGGGTCGCCGTGGTCGACGAAGATCTTCGAGTTCGCGGACGACAGCACGCGGGCCGGCGGATCGTCGAGCCGGAAGTCCGTCGGGTGCAGGTTGTCGAGCGCGATGAAGCCGACGCGCGACACGTTGCTGGTCGCGCCGATCAGATAGGACCCGTCCGGCGAGAAGTCGTAGGAGTCGAGCTTGCCGACGCCGAGCAGCGGCGAGGTCGACTCGGTGCTCATGTCGAGGAGGCCGAGCACGGTGCGCGCGTCGTCGTGCACGAGCATCGCGAGATCGCGACCGGGCACCGGCACGACGTCGCGCACCGCACGATCGAGCGTGATCTTGCGGATGCTTGCCTGGGTCAGTGGATCGTTGATGTGCTCGAGGTCGAGCACGTGGACACGGGGGAGCTTGGCGCCGATCGACGCGAACAGCGCCTTGTGAGGCGGCGTTGGTCCGCCGGCTGATCCACCGCCCGGGCCGCCGGTCAGGCCGCCGGTCGGGAACAGCAGGATGCGGTCGATCGGATCGGCGAGCGGGACGGCGCGGAACTGCGCGGTGTCGGCGTCGATGATCACGACCTCGCTGGTGTTCGGCGTCGCCGCGAGGATGTAGCGGCGGTTGTTGATGTCGTCGTAGACCGCGATGTCGGTCGGGCCGCCACCGGCGCCGAGCTCGGCGAGCTGCGGGCGATAGTCGTTCGCGGTGTCGATC
>JBKJUF010000211.1:0-5611 GCA_046590445.1 Kofleriaceae bacterium | reverse complement strand
TCGCGGCGCGAGCGACGCGGATCGCGCGCGGTTCTTCGGCTCATGTCACGCGGTGAGCATTCACTGTCCGTTGACGGCGGAGACGCGCGGGCTCGTCGATGCGCGCGCGTTCGCGGCGCTGCCGCCGGGTGCCGTGGTGATCAACTGCGCGCGCGGCGGGGTGATCGATCGCGAGGCGCTCGGTGCCGCGCTCGCGGTCGGCAATAACCGGCTCGGCGGCGTCGGGCTCGACGTGCTGTGGGACGAGCCGGGGGATCCCGAGGATCCGCTGTTCACTGATCCGCGGGTGGTCGTGCTGCCGCACGTGGCGGGGTCGACGGCAGAGGCGTTCACGCGGATCGTCGATGTCGTGATCGAGAATCTCGCACGGCTCGCGCGCGGTGAGCCGCTACGCCACCGCGTCGGCTAGAGCCGCAAACACGAAACACGCCACGTAAACCATTGAAGGCGCTCGGCGTTCGTGGCTTCATCGCGACGTTGTACCCACCGCAGGCATCGTAGCCTCGAGAGCCTCGATGAGCTGGTTTGGTAGATATCTCCGCTCCTCGATCGGGGCCAAGCACGCGATGGCCGTGACCGGCCTGTTGCTGCTCCTGTTCGCGTTTGTCCACATGCTCGGCCACTTCCAGATGTTTGGAGGTCAAGACATGTACAACAAGTACGCGCACTTCCTGCAGAACCTGTGGGAAGTGAAGTGGCCGGTCCGCGCGGGCCTCGTCGCGCTCACCGTGATCCACATCGTGCTCGCGATCGGCCTGGTCGCGAAGAACCGCGCGGCTCGCCCCGTCGGCTACGCGGTCTACCGACCGGTGATGTCGTCGGCGACCGGTCGTGCGATGGCGTTCACGGGGCTCGCGGTCTTCGCGTTCCTCGCGTTCCACATCCTGCACTTCACCGTCGGCATGGTGCAGGCGGACTACTTTCACACCCTCGATCCGAAGGAGCGCTACGACGCCTACTCGATGTTCGTACGCGGCTTCCAGAACCCGGCCATCTACGGCGTGTACCTCGCGGGCATGGTGCTGCTCGCGATGCACCTCGGCCATGGCGCCTCGAGCTGGTTCCAGTCGCTCGGCTGGCGGCATCCGAAGTATCCGGTCGACCGGATCGGCACCGCGGTCAGCGTGTTCCTGTTCGTCGGTTACATGATGCCGCCGACGGCCGTGCTGGTCGGCATCATCAAGCTGCCCGGGGCCTGAGTATGAATCTCGACGCACGAATTCCCGACGGGCCGATCGAGCAGAAGTGGTCGAAGGCCAAGTTCGACATGCGCCTCGTCAACCCGGCGAACAAGCGCAAGTACAAGGTGATCGTGATCGGCTCGGGCCTCGCCGGTGGCGCCGCCGCCTCGACGCTCGCCGAGCTCGGCTACGACGTCGCGTGCTTCTGCTTTCAGGACTCGCCGCGCCGCGCGCACTCGATCGCGGCGCAAGGCGGCATCAACGCCGCGAAGAACTACCAGAACGACGGCGACTCGGTGCACCGGCTGTTCTACGACACCGTCAAGGGCGGCGACTTCCGTGCGCGCGAGGGCAACGTGCACCGGCTCGCCGAGGTCTCGGTCGACATCATCGACCAGTGCGCCGCGATCGGCGTGCCGTTCGCCCGCGAGTACGGCGGAACGCTCGCGAACCGCAGCTTCGGCGGCGCGCAGGTGTCGCGCACGTTCTACGCGCGGGGCCAGACCGGCCAGCAGCTGCTACTCGGCGTTTACTCGGCGCTGTCGCGGCAGATCGGCCTTGGCCGGGTCACGATGTTCCCGTGCACCGAGATCCTCGACGTGGTCGTCGACGACGGCCGCGCGGTCGGCGTGGTCGTCCGCGATCTCGTGACCGGCACGATCAGCTCGCACGCCGGCCACGCCGTGATCCTCGCGACCGGCGGCTACGGGAACGTGTTCTACCTGTCGACGAACGCGAAGGGCTCGAACGTCACCGCGGGCTTCCGTGCGTACAAGCGCGGCGCCGGCTTCGCGAACCCGTGCTTCACGCAGATCCACCCGACGTGCATCCCGGTCTCGGGCGACTACCAGTCGAAGCTGACGCTGATGTCCGAGTCGCTGCGCAACGACGGCCGGGTCTGGGTGCCGAAGCGCAAGGAAGACTGCAGCAAGCATCCCGACAAGATCGCCGACGAGGATCGCGACTACTACCTCGAGCGCAAGTACCCGAGCTACGGCAACCTGTCGCCGCGTGACATCGCGAGCCGCGCTGCCAAGGAGCAGTGCGACGACGGCCGTGGCGTCGGTCCGGGCGGCCGCGGCGTGTACCTCGACTTCCGCGACACCGTGAAGCGCGACGGCGAGGCGCGCGTCCGCGAGAAGTACGGAAACCTGTTCGACATGTACGAGCGCATCACCGGCGAGAACCCGTACCGGGTCCCGATGCGCATCTACCCCGCCGTCCACTACACGATGGGCGGCGTCTGGGTCGACTACCACCTGCAGACCACGGTGCCCGGGCTGTTCTGCCTCGGCGAGGCGAACTTCTCGGACCACGGCGCGAACCGGCTCGGCGCCTCGGCGCTGATGCAGGGCCTCGCCGACGGTTACTTCATCATCCCGTTCACGCTCGGCCACTACCTCGCCGGCGTCCACGCGAAGGATCTCGCGTCGACGACGAGCGCGGCGTTCAAGAGCACCGAGGCCGACGTCCGCGCGCGCCTCGACAAGCTGATGAACGTCCGCGGCAAGCGCTCGGTCGACTCGTTCCACAAGGAGCTCGGCCTGCTGCTGTGGGACGACTGCGGCATGGCGCGCACGAAAGCCTCGCTCGAGCACGCGCTCGCGAAGATCCCCGAGCTGCGCGAGCAGTTCTGGCGCGACGTCACCGTGCTCGGCGAGCGTGACTCGTTCAACCAGTCGCTCGAGAAGGCAGGCCGCGTCGCCGACTTCCTCGAGTTCGCCGAGATCATGTGCAAGGACGCCCTCGTCCGCGAGGAGAGCTGCGGCGGCCACTTCCGCGTCGAGCACCAGCAGGACGGCGAGGCCAAGCGCGATGACGAGCAGTTCGCGCACGCCGCGGTCTGGGAGTACACCGGCGAGGGCAAGGCTCCGAATCGCCACATCGAGCCACTTGCCTTCGAGAACGTGAAGCTCGCGACCCGGAGTTACAAGTGACCACCCTGAACCTGACGCTTCACATCTGGCGCCAAGCCGACCGCACGGCGGCCGGCAAGCTCGTGACCTACAAGGTCAAGAACGTCTCGACCCACGCCTCGTTCCTCGAGATGCTCGACATCCTCAACGAGCAGCTGATCGAGAAGGGCGAGGAGCCCGTCGCGTTCGATCACGACTGCCGCGAGGGCATCTGCGGGATGTGCTCGCTGATGATCAATGGGCGCGCCCACGGTGGGCAGCGCGCGACGACGGTCTGCCAGCTCCACATGCGGCGCTTCAAGGGCGGCGACGAGATCTACATCGAGCCGTGGCGCGCGTACGCGTTCCCGGTGATCAAGGATCTCTGCGTCGACCGTAGCGCGCTCGACCGCATCGTCACCGCCGGAGGCTACGTCTCGGTCAACGTCGGTTCCGCGCCCGACGCCAACGATGTCTTGATCCCGAAGGAGAACGCCGACCGCGCGTTCGAGGCGGCCGCGTGCATCGGGTGCGGCGCGTGTGTCGCTGCGTGCCCGAACGGCTCCGCGATGCTGTTCACAGCCGCGAAGCTCGCCCACCTGCACAATCTGCCGCAGGGCCAGCCCGAGCGGCTGCACCGCACGAAGGCGATGGTGTCCGCGATGGACGCTGCCGGCTTCGGCAACTGCTCGAACCACTACGAGTGCGAAGCAGCGTGCCCGAAGGACATCTCGCGCGAGGTCATGGCCCTCGTGAACCGCGACTACGCGAAGGCGGCGTGGGTTCACCGCGATCGCGACGACAAGGGCGACGGCGGCGGCTGAGTCGCCCGCTCGTGCCGACATCGTCTCTGATGTGCACGGTCTGACGAACCTCGAGTACAGCCAGTCCTGACGAGGTGGATGTAGGCGGCGAACCGGGTGACGCGCGTACCCTCGTTGTGCAGACTACGAACAGCCCGTTATGGCGGGCGCGTGTGACATCGGCTAGTTGTCGCTACGTTGTCGCTAGTTGTCGCTGGTACGAGGTTCGCACTCAACGCTCGTCATGCTTCAACTACGCAAGCTTGCCATCCTCCTCGCCGCAGTGATCCCTCTCACTGGAATCGGTTGCACCTCCGAGCAGCTCTCGACCAAGGGGCAGCTGATCGGGTGTGACACCAGCGGCGGTGAGGCCACGAATTGCACGCCGACCGACAATCCGACGCCCGAGCCGAGCCGCTGCGTCGACATCGACGCCGACGGTGACGGCGACGCCGATGACGACAGTGATAGCGACAGCGACGACCACGATAGCGATGACGACAATACCGATAGCGATGATCGAGACGGCGACGGCCTGGACGGCACTGCCGACCCAGACGACGATGATGATGACGTGGCCGATGACGTCGACTCCGACGATGACAACGACGGCGTCACGGATACCAGCGACTGCGACGAGGTCGAAGACGGTGACGATGACGACGTCGACGACGACGGCGACGGCCTCTAGCTAACTAAACCGTCCCCGCTGGGTCTTGCAATCTCAGCGAGTTGGCGATCGCAAGTTGAGCAAGTGGAGACCGTCCCTCGCCGCTCAGTCAGGGCAGCGCCACCTGGCCGGCGTTGATCAGGCCCCAGCTGTTCGCGCCCTGCGCCCAGTCCGCCTTGTCATCGTCGTCGGTGTTGTCGATGCGGCGCAGGCTCTCGCTGTTCGCGCCGGTGTGGTTGAGGGTAGCGTCGGCATCCGAGTCGAGCACCGCGTGTGGCGTGAAGGTCGCGTCGGCAAAGCCGCCGGTCGGGATGCCACCGCCGACCATCTCCCACTGGCTCGCCGCCGCCACCGCCGCGGCCGCCGCCTCGGTCGCCACGCCCGTCGTGTTGTCGTTGTTGTCGATCAGCACCGCATCGCTGATCGCACCAAATCGGTCGAACACGGTGATCACGTTGTCGGTGTCGGTCAGGCCAGTGTCGGCCGAGAACACGTCGTAGGCGGTGTCGTAGTTGCGCGGGAAGTTCAGCGCGAGCTGGCCGATGATCGACGTCTCGTTGATCGAGGCGCCGGGGTTGCAGTTCGTGGTGTCCGCCGAGTCGAGGTGCAGCACGATGATGTCGTTCTGCAGCACGTTGAGATCGCCGAAGTCGAACACCATCTCGCCGTTCGCGGCGCTGCCGACGCGCTCCTGTACCCGGATGCCCGACATCGAGCCGCTGCTGATCACGCGGAGCTCGATCAGGTCGCAACCCTGGTCGATGTGCGCGTTGACCTCGTTGAGCCGTACGATGGCCTGCGGCAGGAACCCGACGAACATCGCCGAATTCGGCGTGCCGATGCCGGTGCCCTGGAGATCGGTGACGGTGTTCGCGACGGTCACGGTGTAGACGGTGCCCGAGGTCTGCACGCTCGTCGTCACGGTGACCGTGCGGCCATTGACGATCGGCGCGATCGCGGAGTTCACGGTCAAGCCGTTGTCGAACGTGAACTGCGAGCCGTTGGCCATCACGCTGCCCGCCAGGATGTTGCGCGAGAAGGTGATGCGGACCTGGGTCGGCG
>JBKJUF010000109.1:0-4855 GCA_046590445.1 Kofleriaceae bacterium | reverse complement strand
GTCTCCGTAATGATTATCTCTACAAGCTCTGCCCAAACTGTTGTAGAACAAAAAGTAAAGGCTAAAACAAACCAGCGAATAGATAGCAAGACCGATCAGACAATTGATAAAGGCCTGGATAAGACTGAAGAAGCAATTACTATTATTTTTAAAAAGAAAGAGAATGCGGACCTGGCCGAGCTCGATCACCTCGCCAGGGCCCGGCGAGAACTGCAGCTCGCCGGTGCGGAACGCATCCTTCGCGCTGGCCTCGTCGGTGATCACCACCGCGCGGACGGTGAGTAGCCCCGAGAGCCGCGTCGCCCGCACCCGCACCTCGCCGCGCGCCGCCTTGATCTGCGCATCGAGATCCGCGGTCGCCTTCGTCATCGCATCGGCGGCCGCCGGCGACATCCCGCCCTGGGCTTCGCGGGTCAGCGCGTAGCCGAGCACTCCACAGCCCGCGATCAGCAGCACCGCGCCGAGGGCGACGGTGCCTCTACCCACGCTTGCCTCCGAACTTGTCCGGCATCGGCCCGGCGGGCGCGTCCGCGGCGACGCCGATCGAGAGCTCGTTCTTGCCGGCCTTGACCACGATGTCCTGCGTGATCGGCAGCTTGCTCTTCACGCTCCACGCGCGCAGCTTGTACTTGCCGGCCGCGAGGCGGCGGAACGCGAAGTTCCCCTTATCGTCGGTGACGACGTACGCCGGCGCCGACACGACCGCGATGTACGCGCTCATGTTCGCGTGCAGGTTGCAGCCGAGCCGGACGATGCCTTCCTTCGGGAACGTGTACTCGCGCGCCTCGCCCGCCTTGTAGAGGCCGAGGTCGAACGCGCCGAGCGGCGACGTCGAGAACACGTTGTGGAACACGGTGTCGAAGTTCGGGAACGACACCGTCGAGCCCACCGAGATCGCGACCAGGCTCGGCAAAAACTCGCGGCCGCGCTGCTCGATCACGATCTGCTTCGGCGTTCGCGGCTTCCACTTGCCGCTCGCCGGCTCGAGCGTGACGAGGCCGTAGGCGTTCGCGGTCTTGCCGTCGATCAGCAGCGTGCCGGTCAGCGACGCGACGTCGGCCTTCGGCGGCACGCCCTTCGCGGCCTCGTCCTCGGCCTCCGAGCTGCCAAAGACCTTCGGCTGCGGCGGCGCCGAGCGATCGATCTTTGCGGTCGGCGTGGTGACCCGCGGCGGTGCGCCCTCGCGGAACAGCGACGCGACCGCGGCGAGCGCCTCGACGCCGATCAGCAGCTCGGCGGTCGAGAACAGCTGCTCGGCGATGTTCTTGTTGCCGCGCTCGAGCGCGACCGCGGCCTTGTCGAGCTGGTCTGCAGCCTCGCGGAGGAGCTGCGCGCGCTCGGCCGCTGGCCCGAGCTTTGTGGGCTTGGTGTCCGCGGGTCGGGGGGCGGGCCTGGGCGCCTGCGCGGTCGTGCTACCTGCGCGCGGTCGCTGGTCGGCCTTGACAGAGGGAGAGGAGCAAGCCAGGACAGCGGTGAGCGCTGCCAGCGTCCGGAGTTTCATCAGTTTCGTATTGTACGCGCGGTCGGCGCGACCAGATCATTTCGGGCAGGTTTCAGCACTTGCCTCGCGCTCTGGGAGGACCTACGGGTGTGGTAGTTTCCCGCGCTCGCATCGTCAGAACGGAGCTTTGTTTCATGGTGTTCGGCCTGTTCTCCAAAGAAAAGTCGCTGCAGAAGACGATCGAGAAGGCGACGAACAAGCTCGCGCAGCAGGTCGACCGGATGGGCGCCCTCGAGAAGCTCCGCGAGGAAGCCACCGAGGACGCGCTGTTGGGGCTCTGCAAGCGGTTCGGCGTCACCAGCATGAAGGGCGTCGAGGACGAGCAGGAGAAGCACTGGGTCGTCGAGACCCTGGTCGTCAAGGGCCCGGCCGCGCTGCCTCCGCTCGTCAAGTACATGAAGAACGCCCAGCAGCTGGCGTTCCCGCTGCGCGTGCTCGAGCGGATCGCCGACAAGCCGAAGGTGATCGAGGTCATCGACGAGATCTTCGCGAGCGAGCCGCCCGGCTACGTCCGGATGCCCGAGCGCCGTATCGACCTGATGCGCTGGTTCTCGGAGTGGAAGCCCGCGACCGATGCCGAGGTCGTCGACCGGCTCGCCCCGTACGTCATCGACTTCGACGAGAACTCGCGGTTCACCGCGATCGAAGGCCTCGACGGCAAGGATCCCGAGAAGATCGCACCGCCGCTGATCGCCGCCCTGCTCCGCCCCGAGGAGGAGTCCGGCCGGATCAAGCGCACGATCCTCGAGGTCCTCGCGAAGACCAAGGCCCCGCTCGGCGATCAGGCCGCGCACGTCACCGCCGCGATCCAGGGCGCTGGACCGCTCGCCGATGACTTCAAGGTCGACGGCGCGATCGTCAAGAAGCGCTAAACGACGAGCGGCCCGCGTATGGCAGCACCGTGACGCACTCAGCGTTGCCGCTTCACCACAGGATTCTTCGGACGCTTGTTCGCCACCTTCTTCGCCGGACGCTTGTTCGCCACCGGCTTCTTCGCCGGACGCTTCTTCGCGGCGCGCGTTGGCGCGGTGCGAGCCGCCTGCAGCTCGCGATACGAGGGCACCGGTTTGTCGCGCGCGAGAGCCTGCAGCATCGGGTCGTCGGCGAGCGGGGGAAATCGCAGCAGCACGTCGGCGACCGGGCCGAAGGCGGCGCCATACCGACGCGCGGCATCCTCCACGATCGTGTTGCGCGCAGCGTAATTCTGAAGATTGACCACGGGACGCAACGGCGTCTCGATCAAGAACAGCGCCACGGCCCACATGCTGTCGTCGGTCGCGGTGTGAATGGCGACGCCGAGCCGACTGGACTCGTCGCACTCGATCGCCGCGCGGAGATACCACGCGAGCCGTGCAGTCCCCGCGACGAGCGCTGAGGACGCCAAACCGTATCGTTTCGCGCACGACGCGGAGATCTGGGCGCGCCACTTCTCGCCGAGCTTGTCGCGTGCGGTCCGAACATCGCGGATAGGCGCGAAGTCCGTGCCATCGAGCACCGCGAGCAGCGCTTGCGCGCCGACGCGCTCGGCGGACTTCCGCGACGTGCTCGCGGCCAGGAGCGCCGGACGAGCGGCCTCGCCCTGACACGCGAGCGCGCAGAACGCGGTGAGCCGCAGCGTCTCGGAGCTGCGCGCGAGCCACGGCACGATCGCCTCGGCAGCCACCCCGAGCAGCCCGAGCGCGGCGAGTGCGAGCTGCGACGTCTGCGGGCGCGGTGCTGGCTGCGCGAGCGACTCGACCAGGACGGGTGCGACGGCGTCGCCGACGCGCACCACCTCGCGCGCATACTCGTGGACCTTGTCCTCGAAGACGCCGTGCCACCGGCTGTCGTCCGCCGCCTTCGCCAGGACCCGCTCGACGTGCTCGCGGAGCGCCCGCCGATCGCCCGCGTGGACCGCACGCGGCCGGCGCGCGAAGTGCTCGCCCTGCCACGTCGTGTCTGGCCGCGGGTGGACATGGACCGACAAGGCCGCCCCCGTGAACGGCACGATCGGGCACGTCCCGTCGACGTTCTTGCCGCGAAGCGCGACCTCGTGCGTCGGCTTCGCGAGTGCCGCGAACGGCCGCACGATCGGCAGGCCGAGTGCCGCGAGAGCGATCTCGTCGACCTCGCCGTCGCGCGGCGTCCCTGGCGGGAGCGCAGGGCTGACGGTGATGGTCTCGCTGTCGCGGCGAAGGTGGAGCTCGCGACCATTCGTGCCGCGCAACTCGCAATACACCGGCTCGTCGCCGGACCGCCGCACCACCACGAGGAGCTCGGCGAGCTCGGTCTCCATGACCTCGGTGAAGTGATCTTGCGCGAGTACACGGTCGCGCGCGTAGATGGTGCACGCGAAGCTGAACCACCGGATGCCCTGGCCCGCTGGGTTGAGGACCGCGTGCATGCGCGCAGGCGCCTCGTCGAAGGCTTCGGCGACCACCGCCAACGCGGCACGGAGCTGCGCCACGGAGACGGAGCGCTCGGGAACACCGTAGGCAACGTCGAACATCAGCCGAGCTTGCCATGTGTTGGCGCGCGACCGGAATCCGTCGCCGAAGGGCGGCAGGCTGCGGATCCTTTCTGTGGTAAACGTCGCGCCGATGCCGCGCCGCAAAGATCTGGAATCGGTGCTGATCATCGGGTCAGGGCCGATCGTGATCGGCCAGGCGTCGGAGTTCGATTACTCGGGCACGCAGGCGTGCAAGGCGCTCCGCGAGGAAGGGCTTCGGGTCGTCCTCATCAACTCGAACCCGGCGACGATCATGACGGATCCCGAGCTGGCCGACGCGACGTACGTCGAGCCGCTGACGGTCGAGGTCCTCGACAAGGTGCTCGCCCGCGAGAAGGTCAGCGCGCTCTTGCCGACGCTCGGCGGCCAGACCGGGCTCAACCTCGCGATCGCGGCGCACAAGGCCGGGATCCTCGCGAAGCACAATGTCGAGCTGCTCGGCGCGAGCGTGCCGAGCATCGAGATGGCGGAGGACCGCGAGCTGTTCAAGCAGGCGATGGCGCGGATCGGGCTGGCGTGCCCGAAGTCGCGGCTGGTCACATCCGTCGAGCAGGCGCGCGCGATCATCGACGAGATCGGATTCCCGGCGATCTTGCGGCCGTCGTTCACGCTCGGTGGCTCGGGCGGCGGCATCGCGTACAACCGTGCCGAGCTCGACCGGATGGTGCAGTTCGGGCTCGATCAGTCGCCGGTGCACTCGATCCTCATCGAGGAGAGCGTGCTCGGCTGGAAGGAGTTCGAGCTCGAGGTCGTCCGCGACTCGAAGGACAACGCGGTGATCGTGTGCTCGATCGAGAACCTCGATCCGATGGGCGTCCGCACCGGCGACTCGATCACGGTCGCGCCGGCGATGACGCTGACCGACA
>JBKJUF010000757.1:0-7721 GCA_046590445.1 Kofleriaceae bacterium | reverse complement strand
AGGGTCTGCGTCGGGCTCAGGCCGAGCGCGCGCGCCGCCTCGCCCTGCCCGCGCGGGATCGCGAGCAAGGCACCGCGATAGACCTCGGCCTCGTACGCGGCGTAGTTGAGGCCAAGGCCGATCACCGCCGCCTGCATCGGCCCGAGGTTCACGTACGACGCGATGCCGTAGTAGAGGACGTACAGCTGCAGCAGCACGGGCGTGCCGCGAAATAGCTCGATGTAGATCCGCGCGAGCGTGCGGGCCGGCCATGCCCCGTAGACCCGCGAGACCGCGAGCAGCAGGCCGAGCGGCACCGCGAGCAGGAACGCGAGGATCGACAGCTCGAGCGTGACGAGCGCAGCCTGGAAGAACTGGCCCACCAGATCGCCGTCGAAGCTGCGCTTGCGGGTCGCCGTGGTGCCCGAGACGGGCGTGGCGTCGGTCTGGCGGTGGTCCCACAGCTTCGACTTGCGGAGGATCCGCTCGAGCTCGCCGTCAGCGCGCATCGCCGCGAGCACACCGTCGATCGCCGCCTTGAGCTCGGCGTCGCCCTTGCGCATGCCGATCACGTAGCTGCCGCGCGCGATGTCGTATGGCAGGCAGTGGAGCTGCGGGCGCATGCAGCCGTAGCGGTCCGCGATGATGTTGTCGAGCAGCACGGCGTCGGTGCGCTCCTGTACGAGATCGAGATAGGGCTCCTCGTTGCCCTCGTAGAGCACCTGTTCGATGCCGAGCAGGCGCAGCATGTCGTGCGCGTACGTCTGGTTCAGCGTGCCGACGCGCTTGCCGACGAGATCGAAGATCGAGCGATACGGATCGCCCTTCCGGATCGCGAGCGTCTCCGCGTAGATGTAGTACGGCTCGGACAGCAGGATGCGCTCCTTGCGCTCGGCGGTCGCCTCGAGGCCGTTCATCACGATGTCGAAGTCCCCGCGCTCGAGCGACGGCACGAGGTTCGACCAGCTGTACTGGACCATCCGCGGCTTGACGCCGAGCCGCCGCCCGATCGCATCCATCAGATCGACCTCGAAGCCGATCTTGTTCGACGGATCCGCCGGATCCTCGTAGACGTACGGCTCGCCGCCCTGGATGTCGGCGCCCCAGGTGATCTCGCCGCGCTCGCGGATCTGCGCGAGCGTCTTCCCCGTCGAGGGCTGCGCGCCGCCGTCACAGGCCGCCACCATCGCCAGGATGCCCACGGCCACCTGGAGCCAGTTCACGGGCCGAGTATGCACCACGAACGTGCGCTACCATCGGGTCATGGACCTCGGACGCATGCTCGACAAGTGCGTCCGGGATCAGTGGTCGATCGACGACCTCGACTGGTCGATCGCGCCACCATCGCTGTCACGTGACAAGGAAGCGGCCGTCGTCCAGGCCTTCGTCGACATGGCCGGGATCGAGCTGCTCGCCGGCGCGCTGTTCGAGGTCCAGCGCCAGAAGACGACCGACCCGACGCTGAAGAAGATCTTCGCGACGTTCGTCGTCGACGAGCAGCGCCACTCCGCCGTCGCCGCGCGCCTCGCGCAGCACTACGACGTCCACCACTACCGCGTGTACACCGAGAGCGCCTCGCTCACGCGGTTTCGCCCGCCGTTCCTCGCGCTCGTCCAGAACACGTCGCCCGAGATCGCGAACGCGTACATCACCTCGGGCGAGCTGATCCTCGACGTCGCCCTGCTCCGCTCGCTCGATGACTACGTCGCCGACGAGATGAGCCACCGCGCGATGCACCTGATCAACCGCGACGAGTCGCGCCACATCGCCGTCGACTTCCACATGACCGAGCACTACTGCTCGGACGAGTACCTCGCCGAGATCTCGAAGCGCCCGCGGCCTTCGCTGCGCGAGATCGTGCGGATGGCCCGCGTGCTCGCCACGATGATGTGGCACGCCAAGCCATTCCTCCAGGAAGTCTTCCTCGCGCCGATGGACCGCACGGATCCCAGCGGGCGCCGGGTCCAGGAGGCCTTCAAGCGGATCCAGCTCGTGCTGCGCAAGCCGACCGTCGCGCGCGCGCCATTCTCGAAGTTCATGATCAAGACCCAGGAGGCCTACAACCACCCGATCCTCGGCAAGATCCTCGGGCGGCTGCTACTCCGGCTCCTCGGCGCCGAGGATCGCGCCGCGCGGATCCTGTTCACGCAGGAGGAGCTCGCGCGGACCCAGCAGATGTCGTTCGACGAGCTCGCCGAGGAAGCGATCGGGATCAAGTACGCGTAGGTCTCAGTGGCCGTGGCTTTCGTGGCCGGGCTGCGCGCCATGCCCTGCCGCTCCATGCCCTGCCGCTCCATGATGGTGGGGCTCGAAGGCGGCGGGCTTGACGCCGGTGGCGGCGGTCACCGGATAGTTCTTCTGGTGCCAGAGGTTGATCCCCTCGTCGAGCACGAACGCGTTCTTGTGGCCGCGCTTGATCAGCTCGTCGACGACGATCCCCGACAGGTGGTGCGGGCACGCGCAGTACGCGACGACGTACGTGTCCTTGTGCTTCGCGACGATCTCGTCGATCCGCTTCATGTCGTGATACGGGATCGGGACAGCGCCGGCGATGTGGACGCGCCGCCAGTCCGACGGCGGCCGGGCATCGATGATGATCATCTTGCGCTTGTCGGCGAGCGCCTTGGCGACGTCGTCAACGCTCGCAAACCGGTTGTCGCGCGCCTTCCAGGTCGGGTTCTTGCCCTTCGGGTTGATGACCAGCGGCTCCTTGCCATTCGGCTCGGGCAAGAGCTCCTGCGCGACCGCGCCCTGACCGAGCTGGCGGACGAACGCGACGACGTCATCGGTCTGCTGTGGCGTCAGCACCGCGCCAAACGCGAGCATCTTGGTCTCCGGGCGACCCTTGACGATCGCGTGGCGAATGAACGCGTCGGTCGCGACGGTGAGGAACTGGAGGTTCGCGAGGTGCGGTGCCTCGCCGCGCGTCGTCGCATCGCCGTGGCAGGTCTTGCAGTATTGCGCGTAGAGCGGCGCACCCCGCGCCGGGTCGCCCTTGGCCGCGGCTGGTAGCGGCTGCGCCTGCGGACCCTTCGCGCGGATCCACACGACGAGCTTGTCGACGTCGGCGTCCTCGAGCGGTCCACCGAGTGACTTGCCGTACGCCCCCATCGACGTGCCCGGGCGACCCCAGATGATCGAGCGGCGCAAGAACTCGTCGGTCGCGCTCTCGAGGAACGTCGGGTTCACGAGCGACGGTGCGAAGTCCGCGGCGTAGCCCTTACCGTCGGCCGCGTGACACGGCGCACACAACCGCGCGTAGATCGCCTGCGTCGCCGTGAGGTCGCCGGTTGGATTCACCACGGCGACGCCACCGTCGGTTGGCTTGATCGGCGGCGGCACCGGCTTGGGGCTCGGCGTGGCCGAACCGTTGTTGCAGGCAATCAGCAGGACAGCGAGGACGGCGCTACGCACGCCCTCGGCTATACCACCTGCTAGCGGTGGTCGCGAATGATGGGGCCGCGTCCGTTGTCGCGGTGGTCGCGTCGGTCCTCGCGGCGGTCCTCGCGATGATCTCGCACGCGCTCGCGACGGTCTTCGCGGCGCTCGGCACGATCGACGCGGTTCGCGGCGCTGCCCCAGCGACCCTCGACCCAGACATGGCCACGCCCGCGGCGCTCCCAACGTCCCTGCTCCCAGTGATAGCCGACGCGCTCGCGCTCGTAGTAGCCGTCACGCCAGACCCACTGGCCACCCCGCCAGTCCCAGCGGCCCTGGATGAGGACAAACCCGGGGCGGGTGTCGACGACCATCATGCGCGGTGGCGGCGGCTCCTGCTCGATCTCGACCACGGCGACCGGCGCGCTGATGTACGCGCCACCGCTGCCGTGAACCATGCAACCAACCGACGGCAACGCGCACAGCGACGCGAACACCAAGCTACCGAATGCATTTTTGAGCTTCATGTCTCCTCCAGGTCGTGTGACGAGAGCAATTGCGAGACCATTCAGAACACCTGAATTACGGCGCACTTGCCCTCGACGTGAGCCAAAACGGTGTGGATTTCACGCCACACCCGACAGTATGCCCCGCCTCGGTGGTGGGCCTCCACCCGACATCGGTCGTCGAGCTGTCATCGGATGCAGGTGGATCGGATCCCATCGTGGTGGAGTAAGATCGGCGCCATGCGCAGTCGCTGGATCTGGGGGCTACTGGTCCTCGCGAGCGCATGCAAGGCCGAGATCGGGGGTGGCGGGCTCGCCACCGACGGCGCGGTCGATGGCGCGAAGGTCGCGGATGCCACCACGATCGATTCGCCGATGCCCCTGCCCGCGTGGGGCGCACCGCGCCTGGTGCCCGGCGCGAGCTCGGCCACGCCCGAGGACGACGGCACGCTGACCACCGACGGCCTCGAGATGGTGTTCTCGTTCGTCGATCCCAATGACGCCGGCCGCAAGCACCTCTACTACATGAAGCGCGACACCGCCGCGAGCACGACGTGGTCCGCGCCGCTGCGCCTCTCGATCAACGTCAACCTGACGACCGATCAGACGCCGCGGTTCTCGGCCGACGGCAAGACGCTGTACTTCGCGTCGAACCGCACCGGCACCACTGGCGGCCTCGACATCTACCAGGCCACCCGCGCGACGCTCGGCTCGACGACGTTCGACCCGCCGACGCCTGTCGCCGGCGTCAACAGCACGGTCGCGGATAAGTGGTGCATGCCGTGCAGCGGCAACCGCTACCTGCTCGTCTCGTCGCGTGCGCCGAGTACGACCGAGGATCTCTACGAGGGCACGCTTGGCGGCGGCGCCCCGACGCTGGTCGCCGAGCTGAGCTCCGCCAGCGGCGACACCGGCTCGTTCCTGTCGAAGGACTGCCTGACCGCGTACTTCGCGTCCGATCGCTCCGGCACGAACAAGATCTACACGGCGACGCGCACGAGCGTGACCGCCCCGTGGTCCCCGCCGACCGAGGTCGTCGACTTCGTGGCGCTCGGCGGCGCCCAGGAAGATCCGTGGGTCTCCGACGACAACCGCACGTTCCTGCTGTCGAGCAACATCGCCGGCAACAAGGACATCTACATCAGCACGCGCTGAAACGGCGCAGCCGCTCCACCGTGGAGCAGGCCTGCGCTGATTCGTAGCGATCGCGCGGCGACGTTCGCGGGGTTACGAGCATCCAAGCTGGACAGCTTCTTGGATGGGAGGACGCCATGGACGAACGCAGCTCCAAACGCGATCTCGTACTCGCCCCGAGCGAGTACGCTTACATGCAAGACGTCACGAAGGGCATCGTCAAGACGTACACCGGCCCGACGGTGATCAACCCGACCGCCCAGGAACGGCCGGTCGTGTTCGATCCCGAGACCAAGCTGTTCTCGCCATGCACGCTCGAGGAAGCGGTGCAGCAGATCGCGATCGCGCCAGAGGGCTACTACCTCGTGCTGAAGAACCCGTCCGCGCGCGACGATCACCCCGCGCCCGGTGGCGTGTATCCGTCGCCCGACCTCGGTGTCGGTCGCAAGATCAACATCACCGGACCATGTGCGTTCGCGCTGTGGCCAGGGCAGATGGTCAAGCTCGTGCAAGGCCACCACCTCGCTTCGAACCAGTACTTGCTGGTGCGCGTCTACAACGAGGACGAGGCGCGCAAGAACTGGGGTCGCGCGGTGATCAAGCCGGCGACTGTCGATGGCGCGGAGCCGCAAGCGATCGATGCGCCGGCGGAGCTCACCGTCGGCAAGCAGCTCGTGATCAAGGGCACCGACGTCTCGTTCTACATCCCGCCGACCGGCGTCGGTGTGGTCACCGACGAGCACGCGCAGTACGTCCGCGATGCGTTGACCCTCGAGCGCCTCGAGTACTGCATCCTCGTCGATCAGAACGGCAAGAAGCGCTACGAGCGCGGGCCCCAGGTCGTGTTCCCGGAGCCGACCGAGGCGTTCATCGTGCGCGACGGGCTCCGCAAGTTCCGCGCGGTCGAGCTCAACGAGATCCAGGGTCTCCACATCAAGGTGATCGCGCCGTACACCGAGGCCGGCCGCGTGTATCGCGAAGGAGACGAGCTGTTCATCACCGGCAAGGAGACCGCGATCTACTTCCCACGCGAGGAGCACTCGCTCGTGCGCCACGACGGCCGCGAGAAGCACTTCGCGGTCGCGATCCCGGCAGGCGATGGTCGCTTCGTGATGAACCGCCGGACCGGCGAGATCCGCATGGTGCGCGGGCCGGCGATGCTGCTGCCGAACCCGGTCGACGAGGTGATCGTCCGCCGCGTGCTCTCGGATCGCGAGGTTGCGACCTGGTATCCGGGCAACCCCGACGCGCTGGCGTACAACCGATCGCTGCGCCAGCTCGACGACGGCGGCCGACCCGGTGCGGTCGCCGAGGGCGAGATCCAGAAGAAGGGGCGCGCTGCCTCGGCCGCGCAGCAGGTCGCGATGGGCCCGACGTCGGCGCCGACCGCCGCGCAGGGCGAGCAGTTCACGAAGCCGCGGACGCTCGTGTTCAACACCAAGTACGAGGGCGTGCCGTCGCTCGGCGTGTGGGTCGGCTACGCGGTGCTCGTCGTCGACAAGCAGGGACGCCGCCGCGTCGAGCAAGGCCCGAAGAACTTGCTGCTCGAGTACGACGAGACGCTCGAGGTCATCCAGCTGTCGACCGGCACACCGAAGCGCGAGGACCGGCTGATCGAGACGGTGTTCCTGCGCGTCCTCAACAACAAGGTCAGCGACGGCTGCGTCGTCGAGACCTCCGATCACGTCGCGGTCACGCTCGGCTACGCGATGCGGGTCAACTTCGAGGGCGAGCCCGCGCGGTGGTTCGAGGTCGAGAACTACGTGAAGTTCCTCTGCGACCACGTGCGCTCGGTGCTCAAGGGCGCGGTCAAGAAGCACGCGATCGAGGGGTTCTATGCCGGCGCGGTCGACATCATCCGCGACACCGTGCTCGGGAAGCCCGACGACAAGGGCGTGCGCGCAGGCATGCGCTTCGTCGAGAACGGCATGATCGTCTCCGATGTCGAGATCCTCGACGTCGCGATCGACGATGAAGCGATCGCGACGCTGCTCGGCGAAGCGCAGCACGAGGCGGTGCACGCGAACATCACGATCCTGCGCGCGCGGCGCGGCCTCGAGATGACCGAGAAGCAGGAGGCGATCGCGCGCGGCGAGGCGATCGCGCGGGCCGAGACGGCACGTCAGCGCGCCGAGCTCGAGGTCGCCGCGACGACCGATCGGCTGCGCGTCGCGCTCGCCGCGGTGCAGGCCGAGCTCGATCAGGCCACCGCGCAGCAGCAGGCCGCACTCGCGCGCAGCGCGATCGCCGACGCCGAGCACGCCGGCCAGCTCGCCCGCCAGCAGAGCGCCGCCGAGCTCGACCACCGGATCCGCAGCGCGCAGCAGGCGCTCGTCCTCGACGCGCTCAAGGCCGAGGTCGACGCCGCGGTCGCGCGGTTCGGCGCCGCCCAGGGCGGCTTCAGCGAGGCGCTGCTCGCGCTGTCGAACCGCGACGTCCTCGCGAAGGTCGCCGAGGCGATGTCGGTGCAGAGCTTCGTCGGCGGCAAGACGCTGACCGACGTCATCGACAAGGTGTTCGCCGGCACCCCGCTCGCCGGCATGATGGATCGCGTGAAGACGCGGGTGACGAACGGCACCACCGGCGACGCGCGCGGCCTACCGACGGGCTAAGTACACGTCCCCGCAAGTTGGTGATCAGGAAGGCGGGAGAGCTTTCTCGATCGATTTCGATCAGTTAGCTGTGGTCGAGTTTCGTCGTCAGAGGGACGTGATCCGATCGAGG
>JBKJUF010000742.1:0-12737 GCA_046590445.1 Kofleriaceae bacterium | reverse complement strand
CGATCGGAACGGTTCGAGGTCCATACATCGCTGGCGCGCAAAGCATCGGGATCTCGTAGCGGTGCTGGTGCGCGCTTCTCAGATTCGTTTGCAGCTCGCGCGTCTCCAGGACGCGTCCAGGATTTCCGCGCCGCTTGTCTGCTGGCGTGTAGACGGTCCACAGATGCTCGGCGCAGCATAATGTGGACGATCCATCATTCATGGACACCCTGAATATGTCCTTGGTCCCCTGGGGAAAGACGCCCGTGACCTTCGTGGGCCAGCCATCGGACCCCATGACGAGATCGCCGCATTCGAGACTGCCGATTTCTCGCCAGCCGTCGATGGTCATCACCTTCGTCGTACACGGTTGCGCCCTACCCCGCATGAATGCGAGCGGTGCGATCTCGATCGTACCGTCGGTCATGAGCTTCTCGAGCTTTTCGGGCTCGATCATGTCGTGGAGCGCGTCATAAAGTGGTCGCAGGTACGGATCGACCTTCTCCTCGAGCGTGCCCGGGAGAAAGCCGAGACGCTCGCCAGCCTCGACCGCGGGACGCGTCAGGATGATCCGACGGACCTGCTTGTCGAGCAGCGCGCGGACCGCGAGCGCGACCGCGAGGTATGTCTTCCCCGTTCCGGCAGGACCGACCGCGAATACGATGTCGTTCTCGCGTACACGATCGACATAGGTCTTCTGCGCCGCACCCTTCGGTGCGATCGGTCGTGCGGTGCGCGGCGACAGGATCGTCTCCCCGAACACACCCTGGATCGTCTGCCCGCTACCGCGGTCACCCTTGAGCAGCTGCACCGCGCGCACCACGTCGTCGGAACCGAGCGGCTTGCCGGCGAGCGCGAGGTCATACAGCTGCTCGATCGCGGTCTTCGCGATCTCGGTCGCGGCCTCGTCGCCCTCGATGGTGATCTCGTTGCCGCGCAGGTTGACCTGCGCACCCGCAGTGCGCTCGATCAGCTTGAGCCGTCCGTTGTTGCTCCCGCACAGCGCCTGTAGCGCCTCGGGATCATCGAAGGAGAGCTTCTCGCGCCGGATGGTCTTGGCTTGCGTCACGTGACTCGAGGTTGCCCCACGGACGCTCCTCCGGCCCGCGCGACGCGGTCGTATAGCACGCCGCCACCACACCGACAGGTCCGCGCCAGCGGGCTTTGCGGGGCGCCAGGGCCATCCCCTGTGATCCGTCCCATGATGATGACCTCGGCGGTGCGCGCCGTCGCGATGTATGGCGCCACCGCGCTCGCGCTCGTGGGGATCGTCGCGGTGTGGATGAGGTGGCGTGCGCGTGGGCGCGCAGCGGGCCGCCTGCCCGGCGCGGCCGTCATCGGCCGGCCCGCGTGGCGAAACGCGGTGTCGCGGTGGACGCCGATCGCGGCAATCCCGCTGGGTCTTGCGATCGCCTACTGGGTCAAAGGGCACTCGATAGAGGTCCTCCTCGTCGTCGATGGAGATGGCGGGCCGCGCGTCGAGCGCAAGCTGGCCCGCCACATCGACGCCCCCGTCGTGGACGGTAGCTTGGCGGTCTCCGAGGACGACTTCCTGCCGCCATCGTGGGTCGTGAACCGATCGACCCGGACCGTGCGCGTCGAGACCGTTCAGTATGGCGGGCTGGGCGATCCCAAACGCGACGAGCCGGTGCTGCTGCCACCCGGAACGGCCGGTGCCTTTCACCAGATCGAGTATGTCGGCCCCCGCGACAGCCCGCCCCAGCAGGCCATGGTGATGCGCGTGCTCGGCGTCGATTTTCGATACTGGCTGACCTGGGATCCATAGCCCGCGGCAGATAGCGCCTCCAGATCCGCAGGCGTTGCTCGAGCCCGCGCGGCTCCGCCTTCCAGGCTACGGTGCGGCCATGCCTGCCGCCCCCCCGCCCGGCTCGTCGCTGTCCCGGCTCGTCGAGGTCATGGACCGCCTGCTCGCGCCGGATGGTTGCCCGTGGGATCGCGAGCAGACGCTCGACACGCTGCGGCCGTTCCTCGTCGAGGAGACCTACGAGGTGCTCGACGCCCTCGCCCGCCACGACGTCGCGGGCCACTGCGAGGAGCTCGGTGATCTGCTGATGCAGGTCGTGTTTCACGCCGCGATCCGGCGCGCCGAAGGTGCGTTTGACATCGACGCGGTCGTCGCCGGCATCACCGATAAGCTGATCCATCGGCACCCCCACGTGTTCGGCTCGGCGACTGGCGTCGCCACGAGCGAGCAGGTGCTCGCGCAGTGGGAGGAGATCAAGGCCGCCGAGAAGGCGAGCAAGGGGGTCCGGACCGACCGCGTGCTCGCGGGCGTCAAGCCCGCCCCTGCCCTCGCGCGCGCGCAGCAGACCAGCGCGAAGGCCGCGAAGGTCGGCTTCGACTGGCCGGACTGGCAGGGCTCGCTCGCGAAGGTCGAGGAAGAGGTCCGCGAGATCGACGAGGCCGCGCGCGGTGGCGATCCGGCAGCGATACACCACGAGATCGGTGATCTGCTGTTCGCCGTCGTGAACGTTGCTCGCAAGCTCGGCGTCGATGCCGAGCAAGCACTCGTCGATGCGACGCAGCGCTTCCAGCAGCGCTTCGAGTTCGTGGAGGATCGCCTGATCGAGCGGGGCAAGACGCCGCAATCTTCCGATCTCGAGGAGATGGATGACCTGTGGAACAAGGCGAAGCTGAGCCTCGCGAAGTCACCGCCGTCGTCTTGACCTGAAAGTGACGCTTTTTTGAGCAGCCATGATCGAGTGGGTGAGATCTCAGTGACATGCCGTTGGTCCGCGGCAGGCTCTTCATCAAGTTATCCACATGGACCCATGCGTACTCCCGCCCGGTCGGCGATTTCCGACGGAGATTCGGTGGGGTAGCTGAACGGGGATGCCGGACGGGTCGATGGGATCAAAGCCGACAGGCTCGCCCATCTGGTTGACTTCCAGTAGCGCACGGGGTACACGCACCCTCCTTCAGGAGATTCCAAGTGGCTAATATTGCGTCGGCCGAGAAGCAAAACCGCAAGATGATCAAGAATCGCGCGCGCAACCGCGCTGCGATGGCTGCCCTGCGCACTGCTGTGAAGAAGGCGCGCGGCGCCATCGACAGCAAGGCCGGCGACGCCACTGCTCTGGTCAAGAACGCCGTGTCGATCATCGACGGGGCCGTGACCAAGGGCATCTTGAAGCGCGGAACTGCATCTCGGTACGTCTCGCGCCTGTCGACTCGTTCGGCAACGCCCAAGACGGCGACCCCAGCGTCGTAATTTTCAGCTAACTGCGACTGGCCCGTTTGTGGCGAGGCGCCGCGTCGCGTTCAGTTCTCGTCGCCCTCGCCGGTGATGCCGTACTTCCGCAACAGCTTGTGGAGGTACTTGCGATCCATATCGGCATCGCGCGCTGCCTTGGAGATGTTGCCGTCGGCGCGCTTGATCAGCCACGTCAGGTAACGCCGTTCGAAGAGCTCGTTCCACTTCTCCTTGGTGTCGCGGAACGACACGCCGGGCTCGAACTCGATGCCGTCGCGTAGCTGCGCGCCCTTCGCGGACGACTCGGTGGGACCGAGCGGCGCGACCAGCATCCCGGGATCGGCGCCGAGTGCGAGGGCTCGCTCGATCACGTTGCGTAGCTCGCGGACGTTGCCGGGCCAGTCGTGCGCCATCAGCGCGGCGCGGGTCGACTCGGCCAGCACCGGCGTCGAGCCAGGCGCCAGCTTCGCGAGCATCGCGTCGATCAGCAGCGGGATGTCCTCGCGGCGCTCGCGCAGCGACGGTGCGGTGATCGGCACGACGTTGAGGCGAAAGTAGAGATCCTCGCGGAACTTCCCCTTCTCGACCTCGGACCGCAGATCCTTGCGGGTCGCCGCGATCACCCGGAGATCGACCTTGATCGTCTTGCTGCCACCGACGCGCCGGAGCTCGCGCTGCTCGATCACGCGCAGGAGCTTGGGCTGGAGATCGAGCGACAGCTCGCCGAGCTCGTCGAGGAACACCGTGCCGCCGCTCGCGAGCTCGAAGGCCCCCTGCCGCGACGCCACCGCGCCCGTGAACGCGCCCTTCTCGTGCCCGAACAGCTCGCTCTCGATCAGCGTCCCCGCGACGGCGCCACAGTCGACGACGATGAACGGGTGCGCGCTGCGTGGCGACAGCTGGTGCAAGGTCCGCGCGATCATGTCCTTGCCGGTGCCGGTCTCGCCCTCGATCAGGACGGTGGCATCGGTCGGGGCGATCTTCTCGATCAGGCCGAAGATCTCGCGCATCGCCGGCGACTTGCCGACCATCTCGCCGAGCGCTTCCTGCTCGCTCGGCAGGATCTCGATCCGCTCCTCGAAGGGCGTGAACTTGAGCTCGCACGAACCGGCGCGGATGACCGAGCCCGCGCGCAGGTACGCCTCCTTGACCTCCGCGCCGTCGAGGAACGTCCCGTTCGTGCTCTTCATGTCGCGCACGAGGTAGCCCTTGGCGTCGCGCGTGATCTCGAAATGGACCCGCGAGACCGTCTCGTCATCGAGGTGGAGATCGTTGTCGGGCGCCTTGCCAACCCGGAACAGATCGCCCGCGATCACGAACTCGGTGCCGCGCTGCGCGCCCTTGATGACGACCAGCTTGCAGCGTCGAAGATTGACCGTGGCCGGCGTCGCCTCGCGCCGGATCCGCGTTCCGGTCAAGTGCTCCATCGACGCAAATCGTACCGCGAGATTGCTAGGCAGGTCGCGATCTTGTTTGGCCTGTCTAACGAGGGTACCTTCGCGAAAGTGCAGCGTTCGTCCGGGGGACTGCTGGCCGCCGCGATCGTCGTCGTCGCTGCGAGTGGACCCGTCGCGCGTGCCCAGCCTGCGCGCGATCCGGAGCCCGCGCCGGCCCGGCCCTCCGAGGCGCCGCTGCCGTCGTGCCTCGACCAGACGATCCGGGACGAGCTCGGCGCCGAGCTCGTCCCGCGCGGGGTCCAGAAGCGCGACTTCGCGAAGAACAAGAAGGTCGTCGTCGTCGGGCGCGGCGGCCTCTACAGCGGCGATCTGACATCGTCGTCGTGGATCGCCGGCGGCTCGGTGGGCTTCTTCTTCACCGAGGATCTCGGGATCGAGGCGTCGTTCGACGTGACGCCGCTGACGCTCGACCTCGACGCGCCGATCGCGAAGTTCTTCAACGACAATCGCTTCGAGCCCGGCACCGCCTACGTCGGCCTCGCGAACGTGGTGTGGTCGCCGATCCACGCCAAGCTCAAGATGGGCGGCGGCATCGTCCACGCCGACTTCATGGTATTCGCCGGCGGCGGCCGGATGTTCCACGACGCCGTGCAAGGCCTCGCGTTCGACGCTGGCTTCGCGCTCGATCTGTTCGTCACGCGCTGGCTGACCGTCCGCCTCGACATGCGCGATCTCATGGCGATCCAGGAGATCGCCGGCGAGACCCACTACACCAACAACATCGTGTCGACGCTCGGGCTCGCGGTGTGGATCCCGACGGGGCTGTGATGCGCGCCGTGTACGCGATCGCCCTCGTGCTCGCCGCGACCGCCACCGCCCGCGGCGACAACGCGCCAAGCGAGCGCCCCGCCGTCGAGGTCGCGAAGGCGGACCCGCCGCAGCTGCGAACGACCCAGCAGTGCATCGACCAGGAGATCGCGGATCGGCTCGCGATCAAGCGCAAGCGCCGCGGCGCGGTCGACCGGCTGTTCGTCAAGCAGGGGCGCCACGAACTGTCGATCGCGGGTGGCTACTACGCGAGCGACCTGCTGTCCGGCACGTACGTCGCCAGTGGCTCGTACACCTATCACATGACCGACGAGACCGCGGTCGAGTTCTCGGGCGCGTACACGCACGCGAACGCCGACCTGATCCGCGCGCTCGAGGACAAGCGCGGCGTCGTGCTCGCCGAGACCTATGCGCGGATGCTGTTCGCCGAGTCCCTGCTCGTGTGGAGTCCGGTGTACGGCAAGCTCCGACTCGGTGGCTCGATCGTCCATTTCGACCTCCACGCGGACATCGGCGTCGGCGTGATCGACTCCAAGACCAGCCGCGGTGCCTCGGGCGTCGTGGGCTTCGGCATGAGACTCTTCCTGGGGAAGGCCGGTGCGATCCGGATCGACGCACGCAACCGAACGTTTCGTCAGGAGCTGCTCGACGAGCGATTTCTCGTCAACGACAGCGCGATCACTGCCGGCCTCTCGCTGTTCTTGCCCTTTCGCAACTGATGGCGCACGGCGCGCCTGCAGCTCACCTCCGGAGAACGTCGATGCGTCACCTGCTTGCCCGCTTCGTCCTGGTCGCCCTGGTGGGCGTGGTCGGCGTGACCCTGGTATCGATGTTCGCGCCGACGCTCGCCGACGCGGCGCCGCGCAAGAAGCGGCCCAAGCCGCGGGCCAAGACCACGACCAAGCCGACCAAGCCGAACGAGCCCGAGACTGTGCCGACGCCGGATCCCGCCGCGGCCGCGCCCGCCACCGACACCACCAAGCCGGTGGTAGCGCCCTCGCCTGTACCGCAGACCCCGGGGACGGCCGGCGGCGCCGCGGCCGAACCGGCGAGGCCGAAGGACGCCGGCAAGGACGCCGGCAAGGACGCCGCGAAGGACCAGGACGCCGCTGACAGGACGTCAAACGAGCCCGACGTCGATGGGCTGCGCCAGGAATACCTGGCCCTCCGCGACGAGCTGTTCCGGTCGCGAGCACGCGCCAGCGCGGTGGCGAGCCAGCTCTACTCGACGCGCGTCCAGATCAAGCTGGCCTACACGAGCGGCCGCTACTACAACCCCGCGAAGGCGACGATCCGGCTCGACGGCGCGAGCGTCTACGAGAATGCGACCGGCGCGATCGCCGGTGACGATGGCATCCGCTTCGATGGCCACGTCGCGCCTGGCCGGCACGTCGTCACGTTCCGCGTCGAGGCGACCGGCAAGGACGACGACTCGTTCACCTCGGTGACCGAGACCCAGATCGTCGTCAAGGCGGTCGCAGGCAAGGACCTGGTGATCGCCGCGAAGGCGCGCGACACCGGCAACATCGCGTACGAGTGGAAGCGCAAGGAGCAGGGCAGCTACGGCCTCGGGATCGATGTCGCGGTCAAGACGCAAGCCCGCGCCGACGGAGGCAAGAAGTGAAACCCGCGATCGCGGCGGCGCTGGTCGTGGTGCTCGCCGGCACCGCGGTTGCGCAGCCGGAACGCGGCGACCTGACGCCGACATCCGCGACGGCCGAGCCCGAGGCCCCCGCCACGCTCGATCCGCTGGCGAAGTACTTCAACGTCCTCGAAGGCATGAAGCTCGTCGATGTCGAGAGCGGCAACCTCGAGAGCCTACGCCGGGAGCTCGGCGTTGCAGAGCACCTCCTGCGCGACGGCGCGTTCCTCGCCGCGGCGACCGCGCTCTACACGATCGTCAAGTCGCCGCGCTACACGGCGTTCGTCGACTTCGTCGAGTACCAGAACGCGGAGTACGATCTCGCGGTCGCGCTCGCGCGGGCCGGTGCCTATGGTGCCGCGCTCGATGCCGTCGAGACCGTGCTCCGCCGCGGGCCGGGCGCGCCGTACTGGGGCCCCGCACATCGCCGGGCTATCGACGTCGCGCTCGAGACCCGGAATCACGCGGGCGTGCTCGCGCGCATCGAGGCGGTCAAGGCGAGCGATCCGCTTCCGGTGTCCGCCGCTGGCGAGCGTGCATATCTCCGCGGCCGCGCGGCCTACGACAGGGGCAAGTACGCCGCGGCCGAGGGCGAGCTCGTCACGATCTCGAAGCAGAGCCGGATGTACTCGTCGGCCGTGTATCTGCGCGGCGTGATCCGCGCACGCCGCGGCGAGTACAGGGCGTCTGCCGAGGCGATGTGCGAGATCGCGGGCACGCCGGACAGCGACAAGCTGACGTTCGTCGTCGACGACCGCTACTTCACGATCAAGGATCTCGCGCGGCTCGGGCTCGGTCGGCTCGCCCACGAGCAGGGCGAGTACGACGACGCCTACTATCACTACTTCCAGATCCCCGATGACTCGTCGTATTTGCCCGACGCGCTGTTCGAGGCGTCGTGGTCGATGTATCAGAAGCGCGAGCTCGCCACCTCGCGAGATCTCGTGAAGGAGTTTCTCCGCGAGTTCCCCGCGTCGCCGCTGTGGCCCGAGGCGAGCCTGCTCGCGGGCTACGTCGAGCTCGCGGACTGCAAGTTCACCGACTCGCAGCGCTGGTACGACAACCTCGTCGCGCGGCTGCAGCCGATCGTCGAGACGATCGACAAGGTCCGCAAGGATCGCGATCAGCGCGATCTGCTGTTCGCCGAGGCGCTGACCCGCTACCGCGAGGTCAAGCAGACCGGCAAGCCCGCCGCGGCCGCGGCCGCGCAGACGCCGATCGACGAGGTGCTCGCCCTGCTCCGGCTCGACCCGAAGTTCCTGCGTCTCCACGATGCGGTCACCGGCATGCACGAGCTCGCGCGAACCGCGCCGAGCGTGGTCCGCGCCTGGCACAACCTCGGCGTCCAGGTCGGCGAGACCCGGATCGCCGCGGTCAGCACGAGCAAGACGTTCGAGCAGGAGCAGCTCGCGGATGCCAACGCCGTGCTCGAGGACTTGCGACGGCTCGAGAACCAGATCGCCGAGGCACGCCTCGAGCTCGCACGCGGCCGGCGTGACGGCACGCTCCCCGCCGACGCGGCGAACGACGAAGCCAGGAGACTCGACGCGCTCGCGGAGCGTACCCGCACGGCTCGCACCGCCGCGACTTCCGCCGCCGACCGGGCTGCCGCCGCCGTCGGCGATCGCGCGGCGCCAACGATCCGGCCGCTGCTCCAGGCGGATCTCGGCGAGGCCCGCCGGCTCGACAAGGTCGCGAACCGGCTCGCCGGCGAGCTCGAGACGGCCGGCGACAAGCTCGCGCAGGACGCGATCGAGCGGCTCTACGAGGACACCCGCCGCGTGCTCGACAAGGCGAAGCTCGGCAAGATCGACGCGGTGATCGGCCAGAAGCGCAAGCTCGACATCGAGGTCCAGGATCTCGCGGCCGGTCGGTTCCCCGCGGAGCTGATCGGCCGGATGTGGAACGCGAGCATGATCGGCGACGACGAGGAGCTCTGGCCCTGGGAGGGCGAGTTCTGGGCAGACGAGTACGAGGGCTGGCGATGAAGCGCTGCGTACTGGTCGGGACGTTGCTCGCGATGCTGGTGCCCGCGTCCGCAGCGGCGCAGGCGCGTGAGGTCTCGGTGCAGCGCGGCGCCGCGTCCGAGCTCTACATCCGCAAGCGGCCGCCGACGCCCGAGGCACCGGTGCTGTCGCAGGAGCTCAAGGATCTGCTCGTCACGACCGAGAAGCGGCGCGACGACAAGCGCCTCGAGGCGATCGGTCTCTTGCGCGGCTTTCTCGCGAGCAAGCCGAGCGCGGACGGCAAGGCCGAGGGCATGTTCAAGCTCGCGGAGCTGCTGTGGGAGGAAGCCCGCCGCACGTATCTCGTGCGGATGGACGACTTCGCGCGTGCGCTCGAGAGCTGCGCCGTCAAGAAGGGCAGCTGCAAGCAGCCGGTCGAGCCGCGCATCGAGCTCGGCGAGGCCGAGGCGCTGTATCGCGAGCTCCACGCGAAGCACCCGAGCTTTCGCCGCATGGACCTCGTGACCTATCTGATCGGCTTCGCCGCGAAGGAAGACGATCGCGAGGACGAGGCGATGGCGCGCTTCCAGGAGGTGATCATGCGGTTCCCGCGATCGACGCTCCACGGCGACGCGTGGATGATGGTCGGCGAGCACTACTTCGCCGACGCAAACTGGACGAAGGCGCGCGACGCGTACAAGAACATCGCCGACGATGCTGCGACCAGCGACCTCGCCACCTTCAAGATCGCGTGGTGCGAGTGGAAGCTCGGCAATCCGATCCAGGCCGCGAAGGACTTCAAGCGCGTGCTCGACAAGGCGGTCGCCGCCGAGCGCACCGGTACCGCGGCGCAGCGCCGGCGCAGCGCGTCCCTTCGCGACGAGGCGCTCGAGTACCTCGTCGTGGTGTTCACCGAGGACCGCTCGATCTCGGCGAAGGAGGTGTTCGATTTCCTCGCCTCGATCGGCGGCGAGCAGTACTCGCGCGACGTCCTCCTCAAGGTCGCAGAGAGCTACGGCAGCCAGACCGAGTGGGACCGTAGCAACGAGGCCTACCGGTTCCTGATCAAGATGGATCCCGAGTCGATCAAGGCCGCGGAGTACCAGCGCGACATCGTCGGCAACTGGACGAGCGCCCTCGATGTCGATCGCGCACAGGACGAGATCAAGGTCCTGCTCGACAACTTCGGACCCGACACGGCATGGGCGAAAGCGCAGAAGAACCGCGATGCCCTCGCCCGCTCGCTCGAGGTGACCGAGGAGCTCGTGCGGACGACCGCGACGAACATCCACGGCGAGGCGCAGCGTCGCGAGAAGGCGGACAAGAAGCCGGATCTCGCGCTGTACGCGCGCGCCGCGACGGCGTACGAGCAGTACCTCGCGGCCTTCGCGCCCGCGCGCACGGGCGCCGGAGTGGCCGCCGGATCGGAAAGATGGAGTGAACGCTCACGAGCGGGACCCGGAGTGGAGCGAGGGAGCGAACGCTCACGAGCGGCGATCAACACGGCCGTCGAGGTCCGCTACTACCGGGCCGACATCCTGTTCTTCAAGCTCGGCAAGACCGAGGAGGCCGGCGACGAGTACCTCGCGGTCGGCAAGACGGCGCCGGTCGGTAAGTTCCACAAGGACGCGCTGAAGAACGCGATGGAGGCGTACGAGAAGGCGCGTCCCAAGGACACCGCAGGTCGCGCGAAGTACTACCCGGTCGACAAGAAGTTCGGCGAGGCGATCGATCTCTACGCGACGCTGTTTCAGGACGATCCGTCGATCGTCGGCGTGATCTTCAAGAACGGCCAGATGTTCTTCGACTACGGGGAGTACGACGAGGCGATCAAGCGGTTCGGCGTGATCGTCACCAAGTACCCGAAGGATCCGAACGCGGGCCCTGCAGGCGATCGCATCCTGTCGGCGCTGAGCAAGGCGCAGGACTACGAGAACATCGAGGAGTGGGCCCGCAAGCTGAAGAGCGCACCGTCGTTCGCGGCGAAGGATCAGCAAGATCGGCTGTCGCGGCTGATCGTCGAGTCGATCCAGAAGAGCGGCGACAAGTACGCGCAGGCCGGCAAGTACGAGGGCGCGGCGACGTTTTACCTGCGAGTACCGAAGGAGACGTCCGACAGCCGCATCGGTGCGCAGGCCCTGATGAACGCGGGCGTGATGTACGAGAAGGCCAAGGTCCCCGAGCGCGCGGCTGACATCTACCTCGACCTCGCCGAAACCTACGGTGACAAGAACCCCGAGATCGCGGAGAAGGCAGCGTTCTCGGCCGGCCAGGTCTACGAGAAGGTCATCTACTTCGATCGCGCCGCGAAGGCGTACGAGCTGGTGTGGACGAAGTTCCGCACCGGCACGAAGAGCGCCGATGCGCTGTTCAATGCCGGCCTGCTGCGCCAGGCACTCGGCCAGAACAAGGAAGCGATCGCGCACTACCAGGAGTACGCGAAGAAATTTCGCGAGCGCAAGGACGCGCCCGATGTCGCGTTCAACATCGGCGTCGTCTACGAGAACGCAGGCGAGGAAGGGCCCGCGTACAAGGCCTACGCCGACTACGCGCGGACCTATCGGTCGAGCGGCAAGCGGATCGTCGAGGCGTGGACGCGCGCGGGCCGGACGTCGCTGCGGCTCGGCCAGCTGAGGCGCGCGAAGGACGAGCTCGTCACCGCCGAGAAGCTGTGGAAGGCGTCCGCCGGCAACGACAAGAAGCTGGGGACGACGTGGGCCGCCGAAGCGCGCTACCACCAGGGCGAGCTGCTGTTTCGCGAGTACGAGAAGATCACGCTCGACGTGCCGCCAGCCAAGCTCGAGAAGGCGCTGAAGACGAAGTCCAAGCTGCTCGCCGACGCCGAGGCGGTCTACGGGTCGGTGATCGACTACCAGGACCTCAAGTGGGCGACTGCCGCGCTCTACCGGATCGGTCAGATCTACGACGGGTTCGCCGAATCGCTCGTCAACGCGAGCACGCCGAAGGGCCTCACCACCGAGCAGGCACAGGCGTATCGCGACGCGCTCGACGTCTACGTCGTCGATATCCAGGGCAAGGCCGTCGAGCTGTTCACCGCCGGCTACCAGAAGGCGATCCAGATGCAGGTGTACGACGAGTACACCGCGAAGATCCGCGCGGCTCTCGGCCGGATCGCGGCCGACAAGTTCCCCCCCGAGCGCGAGTCGCGTAGCAAGGAGCGGATCGGCGACCGCCCGCCGACCCCCGAGCTGGTCACGGAGATCGCGCGATGAGCCGGCAGGTGCTCGTGCTAGCACTCGGCCTGGTGCTCGGCTTCCCACTCGGGGCCTGCGGCGGCAGCAGCGCGACGAGCCGGATTGGACCACAGGGCCGTCAGGTCAACCGCCTCGATCCGGTGAACCCGAAAGCGCAGAAGGAGTTCGAGGCCGCACTGCGCGCGCTGCGGCTCGGCGGGCCCGAGGCGCAGGAGACCGCAAAGGCGCGGTTCAAGGCCTCGCTCGACATCGATCCGAAGCTGTGGGAGGCGTGGCACGACCTCGGCGTTCTCCACTACAAGGACGGCGAGGACGAGGGCGCGATCATCGCGTTTGGCAAGGCGCTCGAGATCAACAAGGGCCACACGCCGACGCTGCTCGCGCGCGCCGAGGCGCACCGTCGCGCGAACCACAAGAAGGAGGCCCGCGGCGACTACGAGGCCGCGTTGCGCGGGACCGACGAGGACGATCCGAACCGCCGCGACGCCGCCACGCGCCTCGCGTCGCTGCTCCGCG
>JBKJUF010000739.1:0-6470 GCA_046590445.1 Kofleriaceae bacterium | reverse complement strand
ACGTCGATGATGTCGCCGAGCCGCTCGAGCGCCTGCGGCTTCTCGATCTTCGCGATCACCGGGATGCAGACCTCGTCGACCGTGAGCAGGCGCTTCGCCTCGATCACGTCCTCGGGTCGCCGCACGAACGACAGCGCGACGAAGTCGACGTTGTGGCGGAGCGCGAACCCGATGTCCTTGCGGTCCTTGTCCGAGAGCGCCGGTGCCGACACCTCGACGCCGGGCAGGTTGATGCCCTTGTTGTTCTTGAGGATGCCGCCGGCGACCACGACGGTTCGCACCTCGTGGGCGTCGACGGCGGTCACCGCGAGCGTCAGGTAGCCGTCGTCGAGCAGGATATGATCGCCGACCTTGACGTCCTTCGCGAGCAGCTTGTATGTCGTCGACACGCGCCGCTCGTCGCCCGGCACGTCCTCCGTCGTGATCGTGAACTCGGCGCCCGGCCTCAGCTCGATCTGGCCGTTGATGAACTTGCCGACCCGGATTTTCGGCCCTTGCAGATCGAGCAGCGCCGCGATCGCCGTGCCGCGCTTGTCGGCCTCGCTGCGGACGATCGCCAGCATCCGCGCGTGGTCCTCGTGGGTACCGTGCGAGAAGTTGAGCCGCGCGACGTTCATGCCGGCGTCGATGAGCTCGCCGATGCGTTCCGGTGTCGAGGAGGCGGGCCCGAGGGTACAGACGATCTTCGCGCGTGGCATGCGAGCGAAGTAAATCACAAGTGGCCAGCGCCCGCTGGAGTGGTGCCACGAGCCCGACGTTTCGAATCCAGGTGGTGAGTCGGAGGTAACGGGCTCGGTCGTGCTCACCGATCGTCGTCGACGCGCTTCCATTCGCTCGCGAGGTGACGCTCGTCGATCTTGGCGTCGAGGAACTCGCGATCGATCGATGTGGGCGTCGGAGATCTCGAGCATCGAGCGGATGTCACGGAGGTGCTTCTCGGAACCGCCCTCGCGGAAGTACTCGAGCTTGCGGAGAACGCCTCGACGAACGCATCAGCCGCTACACTGTGCCTGCTTGGTGATCGCGTCGCTCATGCGGGGAGCGAAAGCGTCGCGACGAACCGCCCGTTCGCGACCTCCGCGCGGATCGATCCACCGAGTAGCTGGACGAGCTTCTTGCTCAGCGCAAGCCCGAGACCCGCATGCGTGCCACCGGTACGCGACGAGTCGCCGCGCCAGAAGCGTTCGAAGACCTTGCTCGCGTCGGCCAGTGTGGTGCACGTGTTCGCGACACGCAGCTCGCGCCCGGCGAGCTCGATCTCGATCGACCCGTTCGCGTCGGTGTAGGTCACGGCGTTATCCACGAGGTTCGCGATCACCGCGCGCAGTTTCTCGCGATCGGTGGTGACGCTCAGTGATGCGAGCTTGGTGGTGATCGCGAGTCCGCGTTGATCGGCGGCCAGTGCGAGCGGGGCAAGCACGTCGCGTACGAGCGTGTCGACGTCGACGGCCGAGATGTCGAGCACGGCAGTGCCGGCCTCCAGCCGTGCGAGCGAGAGCATCGACTCGACGGCGCGTTGCGTCTGCAGCGTGATCGCGAGGCAGTCGGCGAGCGCGCCCCTGTACTTGTCGGCCGGGCGATCTCGATCGAGCGCGACTTCGATCGTGGTGCGCAAGCCGGCGAGCGGCGTGCGGAGCTCGTGTGCAACCTCCGCGGTGAGCTCGCGCTCGCGACTGAACGCGGCAGCGAGCCGCGCGAGCAGAGCGTCGAGGCGTCGCACGACGGGACGCAGCTCCGCCGGTGTCGACGAGATCGAGATCTTCGAGCGCAGATCGGCCTCGTGGATCTCCGCGATCGCGGCGGCAAGCGTGCGCACGGGGGCGAGGCCGAAGCGCACGACCCAGAACAGGACGAGGATACACGCGAGCGTGCCGGCGATTCCTACACCGACGAGCACGGTGCCGATGCGGGCGAGCGTGTCGGCGACATCTTCGGTGCCACGCGCGAGCGCGAGCACGGCGGTGTGGCGCGCGGCGGCTGGGCGCTCTTCGGTGTCCTGTCGCGGGTCGAAGCGGAGCGTGACCTGTCGGCCCGTGCGGCTGTCGGGCAGCGTGACCGCACCCACCGCGATACGCGTCATCGCCGAAGCCGGCACGAGATCGCGCGACCCGAGCGACGCAGATCGCTCGACGACGCCGCCCTCCTGGTCCCACAGCTCGTAGTACTCGGTGCCGCGTGAGAACGAGAGGTGGCGACCGAGCTCGGACTCGATCTCCTCGCCTTCCTGCTCGACGAGCGCCGACATCGCGAGTGCCTGCGCGACGAGACTGTCGTCGAACTGGCGCTCGAGCGACGCGCGCGCGAGCACGACGACAAACACACCCGACGCGAGGAACGAGAGCGACACGCCGAGACCGATTCCAGCGAGGAGCCGCCGGTGGATCGAGCTCACGTGTGGCCTCCGAGCACATAGCCATGGCCGCGCCGCGTGTGGATCAGCTGGGGTGCGCCGAGCTTCTTGCGCAGGTAGCCGATGTACACGTCGACGACGTTCGACGTCGCGTCGGAGCGGAAGTCGTAGACGTGCTCCCAGATCTCGGTGCGTGTGACGAGCTCGCCGGCGCGCATCGCGAGGTACTCGAGAAGCGCGTACTCGCGCGACGATAGCGCCACCTCCTGTCCGGTGCGCCGGACGATGCGCTTGGTCGTGTCGAGCTCGAGATCGTCGATCTTGATCACCGGATCGCGCGTATCGTACCGGCGGCGGACGAGCGCGCGTACGCGAGCGAGCAGCTCCGCGAACGCGAACGGCTTGACGAGGTAATCATCCGCGCCGAGATCGAGGCCGCGCACGCGATCCTCGATGGTGTCCTTCGCCGTGAGCAGGAGCACCGCTACCTTGGAGCCCTTCGCGCGCAGCTTCGTCAGGACCGCGAGCCCGTCGAGCTTGGGCAGCATGATATCGAGGACAATCACGTCGTACGGGTTCGCCTCGGCGAGCCACAAGCCGTCCTCTCCGTTGCTCGCAGCGTCGACGGCAAAGCCGTGGTCGGCGAGGCCTTCCTGCACCGCATCGCGGATCGGCGCGTAGTCCTCGACGACGAGCGCGCGCATCCTAGTCCTTCTCGTCGTCGTCGTCGTCGTCGTCGTCGTCGTCGTCGTCGTCGTCGTCTTGTTCCTCGTCGTCGTCGCCTCGCACGATGGCCCCGGCGGCGGTCACCGTGATCTCGTGCTCGCGCCCATCGATGATCGCTTCGACCTCATAGCGACCGCCCATCAGCTTCACGTAGCTCACCTTCGTCGCGTTCGCGAGTGCTCGCGCCGCCGCATCGCGTACGAGCGCCGGAACGTCCTCGACGCGCACTTCGATCTCGAGCTCGACGAGCCGGCCGTCGCTTGTCACGAGTGCCTCGCGTTCGAGATCTCCAACCCACCACGTCGCCTCGTAATGGTGTTTGCCTTCGGGGTGCACCTTGTAGTCCACGTCACCCGCGTGGGTGCGTAACGTCGTGGCGACGGCGGGCGGCACATCGATCGGCGAGCGCGGCGCGGGTTCCGAGCCGGCACAAGCCACGAACGCGAGCGTCATCGAGATCGCGATCCTCATGCG
Organism: Kofleriaceae bacterium; assembly: GCA_046590445.1. Lineage (GTDB taxonomy): Bacteria > Myxococcota_A > Polyangia > Haliangiales > Haliangiaceae > JABFXX01. Next base: position 2,920 of record JBKJUF010000739.1, on the reverse strand, counting down.
CAGAGCATCGCGAATCTTTGATGAGAGGTCGATGAGAACTGCACGACACCTGCACGGGCCGTGAATCGAGTCCGGGCTGTCGAACGAGACCGAGGACTGATCGCGCCGCCGCGCCCGCTCACGTGCCCGGCGTGTACGAGATGATCTGCTTCACGGTGTCGCCCGCCTCGCCGATGCCGGGCACGTAGAGCTTCGGCTCCTCCTGGTCGCAGGTGTCGAGCGGATTGACGTCCATCACCCTGACCACGTTGTCGTACATCTGCCCGTTCACCGTCAGCGCCTCGGTCGTGCTCACGACGCGACCCATGTCGAGCGCGATGCCCGGTGCGTTCTCCTGCAGGTACGCGCTACCAACCAGCGGTGACGCCGGCATGATGATGCCGGGCTTCGCATTGTCGGCGCCTGCGCGCCACGAGCCCTTCGTGTTCACGACCTGCCCGTTCTCGTAGAACTCGACGTCCTCTCCGAAGTAGCAAACGGTGCCGTCCGATGCCTCGACGTAGAAGTTGCGCGCGATCTCGTACAGCTCGCCGTCGATCAATTCCCGCGCCTCGAGCACGTGCGTCGTGACACCGGCGACGACCTGCGTGTCCGGCAGCACGCGCCGCTCGACGCGAATCAGCTGTCCGTCCTCGGTGCCCTCGAGGATCACGACGCTGCCGACACGCAGCGGGTAGTACATGTTCGTCGAGCCCAGACCGAACGTCGCCGTTGCCGGATCGCACCGCGCGACATCAACGGTGGTCTCGTAACACGGTTCGCCGGTCGGCTCGTCACTGCACGCCGCGAGGAGCCCGAGCAAGAGCTGTGGGATCAAGACGTATGGAGGGTGAGTGCGCATGACCCCAAGTGTCTCGATCGCGGGATGAGAGGACGATGAGACCGCCTGGTTGGATGCGACACGGCTCCTGCCATCGAAGTGAGTCCTGGCGAGCCCGACGACGACATCGCCGGCGGCAAGGCCGATGGCGATTCGATCCAGGCCGAGCTCTAGATCACGATCGATGCCGACCACATCCGGCGTGCGCGGTCGAGACTCGGCCTGCTGAACGCGGCCAGCGAGACGCGATGGCGGAGCTCGCGACTCGGTTCCGCTCACTCGAATAATCTCAAGTGCGAGATCGATGCTTGGAGCTGTTGGTAGTCATGGCTTCAGCGTCTGCACGTGAGGGGCCGAAGTGTTTGGCGGCGAACGCGTGGTTCGTGCTCGCTGATCGCGACCGCTCAGGGCGTCTGGACCGCGATCGCCGCCCGCCCGCCCTCCACGCGGTGACCATGATGGTCCATCATCACGTGATGACGGCAGCGTGGAGGTCGACCGCGTGCATCCTGTGCGAGTGCAACTGCGGGCTCGAAGTCCAGCTCGGGGGTGAGGACGGCAGGCACCTGGTCCGGCTGCGCGGGGACAAGCGCCACCCATCGTCGCAGGGGTACGCGTGCGAGAAGCCGCACCGCCTCGATCAATACCAGCACGGACGAGATCGACTGACCTCTCCACTGCGCCGGCGCGCCGACGGAACGTTCGAGCCGATCGACTGGGACACCGCGCTCCGCGAGGTCGCGGCCCGGCTCGCGGCGGTCCGCGATGCGCACGGCGGCGAGTCGATCTTCTATTATGGTGGCGGCGGTCAGGGCAATCACCTCCCCGGCGCCTACGCGACGGCGACGCGACGCGCGCTCGGCGTGCGCTATCGATCGAGCGCGCTCGCACAGGAGAAGACCGGCGAGTTCTGGATCAGCGATCGCATGATGGGCAGCGCGACCCGCGCGGACTTCGATCACTGCGACGTCGCGCTGTTCCTCGGCAAGAATCCGTGGCACTCGCACTCGATCCCGCGTGCGCGCGTCACGCTCAAGGCGATCGCACAGGATCCTGCCCGCACGCTGATCGTCGTCGATCCGCGGCGCACCGAGACCGCCGAGCTCGCGGACATCCACCTCGCTGTCCGCCCCGGGACCGACGCCTGGTTACTCGCCGCGATCCTCGCGATCCTGATCGAGCGCGACCACCTCGATCACGCCTTCATTGCCTCGCACGTCGCCGCCGGCGAGCTCGAGCCGGTCCTGGCCGCGCTTCGCACGTTCTCGATCCCGGATGCGTGTGCGCGGTGCGGCCTCGACGAGGCGCTGGTCCGCCGCGCCGCAGCCGCGATCGGCGGAGCTCGCGCGCTCTCCAGCTTCGAAGATCTCGGCGTCCAGATGAACCATCACTCGACGCTCGTCAGCTACCTGCACCGCGTGCTGATCGTGCTGACGGGCAGCTTCGGCAAGCCGGGGACACACTTCATCCCGACGACGCTCGTCGATATCGGCAACGGCGAGTCGAAGCACACGAGCCCGGTCGTCGGCGCGCGGATCGTCGGCGGGCTCGTGCCGTGCAACGTCATCGCCGAGGAAATCCTCACCGATCACCCCAAGCGCTACCGCGCGATGATCGTCGAGGCCACGAACCCGGCCCACTCGCTCGCCGACTCCAAGCGCATGCGAGCGGCGATGGCAGCGCTCGATACGCTCGTCGTCATCGACATCGCGATGACGGAGACGGCGAGGCTCGCGCACTACGTGCTGCCGGCGTCGACCCAGTTCGAGAAGGCCGAGGCGACGTTCTTCAACTTCGACTTCCCGCGAAACTACTTCCATCTGCGCCGCCGCCTCCTGGCGCCTACGCCGGGAACGCTGCCCGAAGCCGAGATCCACGCGCGGCTCGTCGAAGCGCTCGGCGCGCTGAACGAAGCAGACCTCGCACCGTTCCGGGCCGCTTCCAGGCTGGGCCGCAGCGCGTATGCGATGAAGCTGATGTCGTTGATCGCGGACCCGCGGCTCGGCGGCCTCGCGCCTGTCGTCCTCTACCGAACCCTGGATCTGCCGGACGAGCTGCGCGAGGGTGCGGTCGTGTTCGGCCTCGCCCTCCGCGCCGCCA
>JBKJUF010000661.1:0-4313 GCA_046590445.1 Kofleriaceae bacterium | reverse complement strand
CGCGATCGTGACGAACGGTGGTGGGGCAGGGCAGCGATCCGGTGCGTGGCCGCCAGCGCGATCAGCGTCTCGCGCACGCCCGGCTCCGGCTCGACGTGCGCCGCGATCGCCAGCCCGATCCCCGCCGGATCGATCGCGAGACCGAGCCGCTCGTGCACATCCCGCGCGAACCCTTCGCGCGACCGGTGTCCGCGACCATCGAGCTCGTGCAGCACCGCGACCTCCGCCGGTTCGAGCGTACGGCCGAGCTGCGTCCACGCCAGCGCGTCCGCCCACCGGCAGAACGCCGCCCGCCGATCGAACAGCGTGTCGTCCAGATCGAGCAAGACCGCCCCGAACATTGGGGACAGGCTACACAAACTCAACTTTCTCGTCCCGCCTGGAACGCACGCACCGTCGAGGGACCGAGGCAGTTGAGGGTATGTAGCCTGTCCCCTCGGGCCGCAAAACCGGTGTCGAGTGCTGGCGTCACGGCGACGCAGATTCTATCGTCTCGTCCGTGGGTGCCGACGAGATCAGCTCGTTGTTGATCGAGCTGCAAGCCGCGCCGGACGACGCCGAGCTGCGCCGCCGTGCAGACGAGGCGCTCGACGCGGCCGGCAAGCTCGCGATGCTGAAGGCCGGGCTACCGAGCTGCACGAACCTCGTGCTCACGTCCAACGCGCTCGGTGACGAGGCCCTCGAGGGGTTGCGCCGGTGGAAGCAGCTCGCGCGCGTCGAGACGCTCTATCTCTCGGCCTGCGAGCTGTCGAGCGAGGGCCTCGAGACGCTCCTCGCCGCGCCGCTCCCCAGGCTCGCGAAGCTGTGCCTCAGCAACAACGAGCTCGAGGACTCGTGTGCCGACGTGTTTGCGAGTCACGCCACGAACCTGCCGGCGCTCGCGCACCTCGAGCTCAAGAACATCGGGCTCGGCATGGATGGCCTCTCCGCGCTCGCCGCGGCGCAGCTTCCGGCCCTGCGACGACTCGATGTTCGCCAGAACGACCTATCCCCGCTGCAGCCCGCGGATCCGCGCGTTCGCGTCAGCCCGTGATCCGCGAGCCGCGCGCGTCTGTCGCTGCTCGCTGAGCGATCCAGGTAAGCTGCTGCCATGTCGCGCGCGCTGCTCGTGGCGGCCTTGCTCGCTGGCGGGAGTCAGCGTGCCGCGGCCGACGACCTGCCCGCTCCGGACACCGAACCCGAGACCCAGGACGCGCCGACGAAGCTGCGTCGGCTTGCGGCGATCGGCGCGTCGATCGTCCCGGGCATCGTGGTCCGCGGCGCCGGGAGCTACGTGATCGGCGAGCGGCAGGCCGCGCGCCGGCTCGCGATCACCGGTGGGATCGGGCTCGGCGCGATGCTCGTCGGCGGGCTCGCGGTCGGCGTCTCCGGTGGGCACCCGAACACCATCGTGCCGGGCGTCCCGTTGATGCTCGTCGGCGCCGGCCTCTACGTCCCGACGTGGTTCGCGGACGTCTGGGTCGCGGCCGGCGGCGCGCGCATCAGACCCGATCGCCGTGCCTCGGCACCGTGGTCTGTCGAGCTCGGCACGACGTACGTTCGCGATCCGTTTCGGCGCCGTGCGCTGATCCGGTCGGCCGCGACCTACGAGCGCGGCCAGCTCGGCCTCGGCGCGAGCACCTTGATCGATGCCGAGGGCGTGTCGAGGACCGGCGATGCCGAGGTGCGGTTGCGGCTGCGCGGTGCCGCGGCATCGGGCGCGGCGATCGACTACGGCAGCAAGCTCGTGGTCCGCGGCGGCTATCGCATCCACCGTGACGACGAAGATGACGTCACGCTGCAGACCGTCGAGGCCGAGCTGCTCGGTCGCCTCGATCTGCTCTACGTGCACCGCGCGTTCGACGGCAACTTTATCGAGATCTCGACAGGGCTCGGCGTCGAACGTGCGAGCTATCCCCGCGACGCGCATGACACCGGCAGCCTGTTGCTCGGAAAGTTCGCGTGGGGCACGTACCTCGGCGCGAGCGAGCTCACCGTGTTCTACGACTATCGCCGCGACTCGCTCGCGGGTGGATTCCCGGCGTGGCGCGCTGCCGGCTACGTCGGCAGCTTCGGCGCGAGCACGCTACTGCGCGTCGGCGGCCCGTTCGCCTTGCACGCCGAGCTCGAGATCGGCAATGCGTGGGTCACGACCCTCGCGCTGCGCTACCACGGAGGTCCGCGATGAAGTGGCTGATGATCGTCGCGGCGACCGGCGTGATCTCGTGCACCCGTCCGAGCGAGGAGCGCGCGCTCGGCAACCTCGGCGTCGGCACCGCGGCGTTCGGCGAGACGCACGTCGAGGTCGTCGACGGGCTCGCGGCGATCCGCGCGCTCGCGGACCAGCGGCTCGAGCTCTGGGCGCAGGCACCGGTGCTCGACCTCGCCATCACCGTCGACCCGGCGAGCGCCGGCGACTGGACGATCGTCGTCCGCAACACGCTCGGCGACGCGCACCTCGTCGTCGACGGCCTGACGTTCACGCGCGAGCCTGGTGACCGCCCGACGGTCGCGACCTTCCGGATCGGGCTCGGCATCGGCACCCACCAACTGCGGGTCGCACCGCCCGATGCCGATCGCATCGAGCCGTTCAAGGTGGCCGCGATGGCGGACATCCAGACCGCACTCCCCGACGTCCACCAGGTGTTCGCGCAGATCTCGGCCGTGCCCGAGGCGCGGTTCGTGATCGCGATGGGCGACATCACCGAGCGCGGCGAAGTCTGGGAGTACGACCTGTTCGAGCAGCAGCTCGCGACGCTCGCGGTGCCGTTCTACACGACGATCGGAAACCACGAGCTGTGGGGACCGAACGAGCGGTGGTGGTCACGGTTCGGGCGCATGTCGTTCCAGTTCCAGTTCAAGGGCGCGGCGTTCTCGTTCGCCGACTCGGGCGATGCCGGCATCGATCCGCTCGTCGAGGAGTGGCTCGAGGAATGGCTCGCACGCGGGCGCGACAGCGCGCACGTGTTCCTGACGCACTTTCCGCCGGTCGATCCGGTCGGCACCCGCTACGGCTCGTTTCGCAGCACGCGCGACGGCCGCCGCCTGCTGTCACGGCTCGTCGAGGGGGACGTCGATCTGACGCTCTACGGCCACATCCACACGTACATCGAGTTCGACAACGCAGGCATCCCCGCATTCGTGTCTGGCGGTGGCGGCGCCGAGCCGATGCGGTTCGACGGTATCGACCGCCACTTTCTCGTCGTCGACATCGATCCGGCGTCCGGCTTGATCGGCGACGTCGTCGTCCATCGCGTCGACTGAGAAGCCCGTTACCAGGTCTGCTGCTCGGAAGGGACGCCGCCGATCCCGGTCACGAAGTCATCGTGGCAGGCCGCGCAGTAATCAGCCTTCTTCGAAGGCGTGCGCCAGTAGACCGGACCGCCGAGCCTCTTCGCCCACGCCCCCGGCGGGCTCGCCCAGTGGATCGCGAACCACCAGTCGCCGTGCTCCTTGTTGAAGCCCGGCGCGCGCTTCTCCATCACGAAGATCGGGCCCTCGCTGCCATCGTCAGCATCCTTCGAGGTCTTGACCACGATCGATCCGACCGGCAGATCCTCACCGGCCTTGAACGCCGCGAGCCCGATGCTGTTGACGTAGGCATCGACCGTGCGGCCGCCGTGGGTCTCCGACTTGAACGGGGCCTTGTTGAGCTTCGTGTACGTCTGCCAGTCCGCGCCGATCTCGAGCGGGCCGAACGTGCTCGCCTCATCGGCCGGCATCGCCTTGTTGGACACCATCGTCGAGTCCATCTTGGAGTTCTGGCCCAGCTTGTCGTCGCTGGGGCGGCCCGCGGACTTCGCGCGGCCTCCACACGCGGCGAGGACAGCTACCACGAGCGCTGCTCTGGTCATGCGAGCCTTACGCTAACATCGAACCTCGGTTACCTGCATCCCAGGCGGCGATCGCCTACCCTGCCGGCTTGCACGCGCCATCCCTGCTGCTTTTGCTCTCGCTCGCCACCGCCTGTGGCTCCACCCAGAAGGTCGCGGCGCTCGTGATCCAAGGCGAGTCCAAGACCCTGCGCGAACGCACCCCGGGGATGCGACCGCATGCCCCGGAGTCCCCGCAGGTCCTCATCCTCGCGCTCGACGGCGTGTCGCGCCGCCAGCTCTACCAGATGCTCCGCGGAAACCAGCTGCCGAACCTGACGGCGCTGCTCGGCGGTAACAAGCTCGCGCACGCGTACATGGACGACCGGTTCCTGTCGACGCTTCCGTCGTCGACCATGGCGGCGTGGGCGACCGCGTTCACCGGCAAGCCTCCCGCGGAGCACGGCATCACCGGCAACGAGTACTTCGTCCGCGAGAAGCGCGAATTCGCATGCCCCGCGC
>JBKJUF010000570.1:0-6307 GCA_046590445.1 Kofleriaceae bacterium | reverse complement strand
TGCCGGTCGCCGGATCGGTCCACCACGTCTTGCACGGCTGGATCGTCGACGGCGTGATCTGGAAGTCACTGCGGCCGGTGACCGCGACGGGGAAGTACGACAGCGACTCGCGAAACTCGGCGCTGGTCGGGTCGGTCTGGATCTGACCGGGACCGATGGGGAACACCTTGTCGTAGCCGCTCGCCGCGTCGGTGAGCCGCAACGTCAGGCCGTCGATCGACAGCGTGATCTTTGGCTGCGCGAGTGGCGGCAGGGCCGGCAGCTCCTTGCACGTCAGTGCTGCGCCCCACTGGCCGTCCGCCTTCATGTCATCGGCGGAGACGTCGCCGAGCGGAAGGTCCCCGCTGGGCACCTCGTCGGGGAGATCGACGGGGCCGTCTGCACACGATGTGAAGATTGCGAGCAAGGACAGACAGCTGATGGACTTCACGACGACGACGCGTGGTGCAAGCGTCGATCCTCGGTGTGCGGTTGCCGCGCGTGCGCCAACTCCGTGATCGATCAGCTGGCGAGTCGAGAAGCCAGTGCGACCGACACGAGCGCCAGCGGCGAAAGTAGCCAGTGACGGCTGACCCCTCACAAGTGACGCTCGAAGCCCAGACGACGGATGATCAGCTGGATGATCAGTTGTCGGAGACCATCACCAACCGTAATCGCGCGCACGGTCGTAACAGCGGCGGCAACTGCTGTAGCCAGCACCGTGACGTCAGCGTCGCAATGGTCACCAGTGGTTGGCGCTGAAACGCTGCGCTGGGCACCCGGCGCGTGGGAACGGATGTTGCGTAGCGCGCGCGTATCAAATGCAGAAGCTTCGCTTAGCTGGATTCATGTTTGCCGCGGCCGCGCTCGCCGCGTGCGATGGCGTCGCCAAGGAAGATGCGAAGGGTCAGGTCGACGAGAGTCAGCCGCCCGCGATCCCGACCGAGCTCGGCAAGGCCGACGATGCGTCGAAGACGATCGCGACGAACGTTCAGTCGCCTCATCCGTACGCGAATGGCGTCAACAAGGTGTTCCCGGTGTCGCTCGTTGCGCTGCCGTCGTGCGCGAAGACCGCACGCTTGCACTTCAAGGTGCTGCGCACCGAACGTGACTATGACTTCGTCACGGTCGAGCCGGTCGGCGAGCCGTTCGAGGACTTCAGCGGCGATCGCGATGACACGTGGACCGGGTGGTTCGGCATCCGCGCATCGAGCGTGAACGTCCGCCTCGAGAGCGACTCGTCGATCACGCGCCACGGCTTCGAGATCGACAAGATCGAGTGGGCGGGCACGCCCGCGAGCTGCCCCGCTGTCGCCACGACGTGCGCGGCGGGCAAGGTCAACCTCGCGAAGCGCCCGGGGACCTGCGAGTGCCCGGCGGCGGCGGTCTGCGAGCCGGTCGCGAACCTCGAGGTCTGGCACCAGCTGGCCCGCGGCTTCAACAACAACACGAAGCGTGCGAACGGTCCGGTCGCGACGTTCACGCATCCCGGCCCGGCCGATGGTCCCGAGACCGACACGGTCGGCTCGGTCGATACCGTGCGGCTCGCCGCGATCGTTCGCCGCGCCGCCGAGCTCGGCCTCCTGCAGGGTCCCGGCTACAACAAGCCGGTTGCCGCGGGTGCGTTCTACGATCGCCTCGGCATCAAGGCCGGCGCGTACGAGGTCTCGTTCCTCGCGGGCCAGGGCACGCACACGCCCGAGGTGCAGACCCTGATCAACGACTTCGAGGCCCTGTTCACCTGCGAGGGCACCGGCGGCCTGACGTGCGGCACCGGCTACACCTGCGGGGACGGCTCGTGCATCGTCGATCAGGGCTGCGTGTGCCCGGCAGTGTACGCGCCGGTCTGCGGCACCGGCGGTCAGACGTTCTCGAACGGCTGCGCCGCGGCGTGCGCGAACGCGGCCGTCGTCCATGACGGCGAGTGCGGCATCCCCGGCGACACCTGCGGGACGATGCTCGGCCTGCCGTGCGCGGCCGACAACAAGTGTCGCTACCAGGCGTCGACGTTCAGCGCGCCGTGGCCCGACGCCGGCGGCACGTGCGTCGCGCCGAGCTACTGCGATGCGCCGGTGGACTGCAACGGCCTGCCGCACATCGCGGTGCCGGGCGCATGGGCCTGCCAGGCCAAGCAGTGCGCGTGGACGACCGGCCCGACGTGGAAGCCGGTCACGAACGGCCACTTCCAGACGACGAGCCCGTACGCGAACAACACGTCGGTCTGGCATCAGCTCTACCTGCCCGCCGAGGCGCAGTTCCTCCGGCTGTCGGCGACGCGGTTCCGCACCGAGGCCGGCTACGACAAGCTCGAGGTGTGGACCTGGAAGAATGGCGCGTGGACGCTCGTCAAGGCGTACAGCGGCACCGTGGGCCCCGTGCTGACCGACGAGCTCCCCGGCGTGTATCACTACCTGCGGTTCGTCTCGGATAGCTCGGTCACCGACAAGGGCGTCTCGGTCGACGCGCAGTGGCGCTGAACGGCCGACCCCTCCGGGCTGAGCCGAGCGTCAGCCGGCGCGGCGGCTCTCGACGCCACGCGGCGTGATCCGCGGCGCCCCCGCGAGCACGCCATCGACGATCGTCAGCGCGGTCGTCGTGAGGTCCGCGAACGCATCGGCGCCGACGACCTCGCGAGCCGCCGGGTAGACGATCACGAGGTTGTCGATCAGCTCGATCACGAGGTCGCGGCGATCGGCGCGCTGGAGCGCGGCGTTGAAGCCACCGGCGACGAGCGTCGCGAGCGGCGTCGGATCGCGGCCATACGCGCGCCAGTGTTCCGCGAGCCCGACCTCGAGCGGCGTGGTGTCGAGGCTCGCCGGCATCTCCGCCGGGTAGCTGCGGCCCATGCCGAGACCATCGCGCGCGATCTTCGCGATGTTCGCGCCGCGCTCGAGCACGTCGTCATCTCGCATCTCGTCGCCGCGGCCGATCCGCTTGAGCACGCAGTGCGGGAACACGCGATCGATCTCGCAGACCACGATGCTGACCATGCCGGCGATCCGGAACGGCGGTACGACCGGCAGGTACGCCCACTCGCCGCGGCGTTCGCGCAGCGTCTCGAGATCGAACGCGGTGACGTCGACGTCCTCGGCGCCGCGCGACAGCACGCCGTGCAGCACCCGCCGCTCGAACCCGCCTTCCGACAGCGACCACAGCGCGGTCCGCTGGAGCGCGACCGGCACGTGCGTCAGATCGCGAACCGGCGTGAGGCCCGAGGCATCGGCGGCGGCGCTCTGGTGCTTGCGCCAGAGCAGCGCACGGCCGGCCAGCAGCGCGACGCCCGCTGCGAGTCCTCCGAGGTAGTACCAGTCACCCACCGGCGGACCCTAGCATCCATCGTGCAGCGCGCCGTCGAGCTCGGGGCCGGGCTCCGTGCCTGCATGCCGCGCTTCATGCCGGGCTTCGTGATCGAGAAGCCACCGCTTCGCGTCGAGGCCACCCGCGTAGCCCGTCAGCTCGCCGCTCGCAGCGATCACGCGATGACACGGCACGATGATCGAGATCGGGTTCTTGCCGTTCGCCGCGCCGATCGCACGGCTCGCCGACGGTCTGCCGAGCACGCGCGCGAGCTCGCCGTAGCTGCGCAGCGCGCCGTACGGGATCGCGCCGAGCGCAGCCCACACGAGCTGCTGGAACGCGGTGCCGCGCGCTGCGATCGGCACGTCGAAGCTCTGCCGATCACCCACGAAGTATTCGGCGAGCTGGGTCGCGACGCGCGCGAGCAGCGAGCTGTCGCCGACGCGCGCCTCGCCCGGGGCCGGCCCGGCCTGCACCGGCAGATACACGCCGACCAGTGCGGTCGCGCTCGCCACGAGGCGGAGCTCGCCGACCGGCGATCGCATCGTCATCATCGTCATCGGTATCGACATTGGTTCCTCCAAGCGAAGTCCACAGGTGCATCACCGCGTACGAGCGGAACGGCCGCCATGCCTCGGCGCGCGCGCACGCCTCGCGCGGGGTCGCGTCGAGCGCCTTGCCGATCCCGAGATCCGCGGCCGGAAACGCATCCGGCAAGTGCAGCGCGCGCATCGCGAGGTAGTGCGCGGTCCACGGGCCGATGCCGGGCAGCTCGCTGATCTCGGCGACGAACCGATCGAGATCGCGGACGCCGTCGAGCCGGTGCGTGCGATCTGCGATCGCGGAGGCCAGCGCGTGCACGGCGGCCGCGCGCGCACCCGGCAGCCCGATCGCCGCGATCGCGTCGATGCGGACGCGCGCGACCTCGGTGGCCGTCGGGAACCGCACGACGAGGCCATCGCCGCCGGCATGCGGCACGCCGAACGCGGCGGCGAACCGGCCGGCCAGCGTCGTCGCGGCCGCAACCGAGACCTGCTGTCCGAGCAGCGCGCGCACCGCCGCCTCGAAGCCATCGATCGCGCCGGGCACGCGCAGCCCCGGGCGAGCGGCGACGAGCGGCGCGAGCACGCGATCGCGCGCGAGCACGCGGCCGATCACGTCCGGACGCGCGTCGAGATCGAACAGCCGGCGCACGCGCGCGACGAGCGGCATCAGCACCGGCACGAGCGACGGCGTCAACACGAGCACGAGCGCGTTGCGCGTTGCGCTCGGTCGCACCTCGATGACGCCGGTGACGCCGCCGGCGTGCACGATCCGGCGATAGCTGCCGCCCCCCGCCCCTGCTGACCCTGCGATCACGCGCTCGACGCCCGGAATCGCGCGGGCCGCGAGGAAGCGCAGCACCTGCGCCCAGTCATACGGCGCGCGATGATCGAGCCGGAGCGCGAGCTCGCCGGCGGAAACGTCGCGCACGTGCTCCTTGCGGAGCGCGGACGGCGGCCTGCCCATCGTCGCGGCGAACACCGCGTTGAACCGCCGCACGCTGCCGAAGCCGGCCGCGAACGCGATCTCGGTCAGGGGCAGCGCGGTATCGTGCAGCAGCTGCTTGGCGAGCGCGAGGCGCCGACTCTGTGCGAGCACGACCGGCGAGACGCCGAGCCGGATCTCGATCGCACGGCGCAGGTGGCGCGCGGACACGCCGAGCTCGCTGGCGAGATCATCGACGGATGCGTCGTTGAGCGCGCCCTCGGCGATCCGTGCGGCGGCGGACGCGACCAGGTGATCGACGGCATCGACCGCGGCCGTGGTCTCGGCATTTCCCGGAGCCAGCTCGGGACGGCAGCGGAAGCAGGCGCGATGACCCGCAGCCTCGGCCTGGACCGGCGTCGCGTAGAACGTGCAGCGCGAGCGTCCCGGCGTGCGCGCCGGGCAGATCGGCCGGCAGTAGATGCCGGTCGTCGAGACCCCCACGAAGAACACGCCGTCGAAGCGAGGATCGCGGGTCGCGAGCGCATCGTAGCGAGCGTCGTCCGTCAGCACCCGGACGAGGTACCACGCGACCACCGCCTCGACTGGCCGTTTCCGGACAGGGCAGCAAGATCGCGAGCTGCGATCAGGACTGGCGCGGTTCTTCGGAGATCGGCGCGGATCCCACGGCGAGCACTGGCGCGACCGCCGTCTCGTCGAGCACCGGCGCCCCGCTGGCGAGCTCGATCAGGAGCGCGCGCGATGGGGCATCGAGCGCGTTCCACTCCGCCTTCGTCAACATGAACCCCGCGAGCGCGATGTCACCCTGCATGAGTTCACCTTCATGGGCCCCCGGCGCGCGGGCAAGTTTTCCTCTCGCGAGTTAGAACGTGCTAGACGCAACGTCGGCGTGCCACGCGAGATCACACACCGTTACGTCGACCCGCTCGCGCAGGTCTGGCTCGGTGCGGCGCGCCGGATCGGCCTCCGTGTCGAGCGCACCCGAGATGCGTACGCCTCGACCGACGGCCGCGGCCTGCTCGCGATCGCCGAGGGCCCGGCGCTCGACGCCGACGACAGCCTCGCGCAGATGATCTTCCACGAGCTCTGTCACTCGCTCGTCGAGGGCGAGGAGTCGTTTGCGCGGCCGGACTGGGGCATGGACAACACCGGGCCTGATCACGACTGGCGCGAGCACGCGTGCCTGCGCGTGCAATGGGTGCTGACCGGCCGCCATGGCCTGCGCGCGGTGTTCGCGCCGACGACCGACTTCCGCGCCTTCTGGGATGGCTTGTCGGGTGATGTCCTCGCCGATCGCACCGATCCTGGTGTTCAGGCCGCGATCACCGCGCTGCGGCGCGCCGCGCAACCGCCGTGGGCACCCGCACTCGACGAGGCGCTCGTCGCGACCGCACGGATCGCAGCCGATGCCGCGGCGTTCGCGACCCCAGGCACGCGCGGCGACGACATGCCGCCGCTGTGGCAGCGCGTCGTGAACCGCCCGGCCCCGCATCCGACCGGGCTGCCCGCAGGTGCCACACGATCCCCGTGCACTCCCCGCGGG
>JBKJUF010000556.1:0-3501 GCA_046590445.1 Kofleriaceae bacterium | reverse complement strand
CGTTCGCCGCGGGTCAGGTCATCAAGGTCAAGGTGATCGCGATGTCGACGGGTAACGACGTCGACATCAAGGCCGTGTACATCGACCTGCGCGGCCGCGGCAAGAGCGCGCTCGGCCAGCTCGCAGGTGCGGTGGCCGCCACGGCCAGCCACGAGTTCAAGATCGCCGAAGGCTTCACCCTGGACGGGCACGACGCCACGGCGATCGAAGGCGAGGTCACAGTCCCCGAGATCGATCCCGAGCTCGACTGGGAGATCCGAGGCCGGCTCGAGACCGTGGGCAATGATCCCGACTCGGGCTTCAAGGACATTCGCTGAATCGAGCGTGACGTAACCGCTTGAATCGCCGCGCGTGTCGTTGCCAGCCGAACCCATCCGGAGCGCGATCGCGAAATCCTCTTCGGTAGGTCGAGGCGGGTGGCGCCTCGCGGTAGGCTGCCCGACTCATGGGTGGCGTGAGGGCGCACGGCGAGAGTGATGCCGACGGCGCGAGCAGCTCGCTGGTTCGTCGGCTCGCTCGCGATCAGTGGGTTCGCTTGCACGGCACGCCGCGGATCACCGTCCTCGCCGGGACCGAGCGGGCCCGGCTCTTGTGGTCGCGCTGGCTCGAGGTCACCGCCACGCCCGGCACGCTGTTCGACGGCGCGCTCGACGCTGCGGTACGCGACGCGAGCGCGCTCGCGGTGAGCTCGCCGATCACGCCAGTCGCCGTGCTCACCACGCGCGCCGCCTTCGCGTGCTGGCGCGCAGATCGATCGGATCGGCTTGCTGCCATGGCGGATGAAGGCCTCCTCGTGATCGACGAGCCGTCCGTGCCCGCGAGCTCACCCGAGCCGTCGGGCGAAACCGTCGCGGACCTCGCGCTCGATGCCCGCAGCGCGGCCGAAGCGGCACTCTACGAGGCGCTGCAGGCGACGGCCCCGACCGCGAACCGCTTCGAGCTGAACGGGTACCTCGCGGTGCGGTTCGGCCCGACCGCCGCCGAGATCGATCTGCTCTCGCGCGGCGATCAGATCGCGATCGAGATCGACGGCTATCACCACTTCGGCGATCTCGAGTGCTACCGCCGTGATCGGAGGAAGGACGTGCTGATGCAGACGCAAGGGCTGTTCGTGATCCGCGTGCTCGCCGAGGACGTCCTCCGCGATCCGCGCGACGCGGTCAACGTGGTCTGTCAGGCCCTCGCGGCTCGCCACGGGAGACCGCGGACGTGACCATCGCCTCGGATCGCCTCGAAGCTCTCGTGCTCGCGCGGATCGTGACGACCACGCGCAGCCTGTCGTCCTTCGACGTCGCGAGTGCCGTGCAGCGGTTCGCGCCCGCGCAGCTCACCGAGTCGGCGTGGCGCGAGGCGATCGTCACCACGATCGAAGAGCTGCAACGCCGCGGCGTCATCGATGGCGGCCGCCGCGCCGACCCCGCGACGCTGGTGGCCCGGATCGGCAAGACCACCGCGCGAACGTGGGCGCAGCTCGCGGAGCGCGTGTTCCCCGCCCTCGCGCTCGGTATCGCAGCCGATGACAAGAAGGCCCATGATCGGCTCGCCGGCCGTGACGCGTGGACCGCCGCGATCGCCGGCCGTGCGCTCGGTTTGTGGCGCGACGGGCCGCCACCGTCGCTGCCCGCCGTGTGCGACGCATATGCGTGGCACCAGCTCGGCCTGCCCGGTCGCGCCAAGCGCTGTCCGCCCGAGGTCCGCGCGCTGGTTCTCCAGCGCGAGCTCCGCAGTGACGCCGGACCACCCGATCGCCTGCTGCGCCTGTTCGCGGCGCGCGCCCTCGACGCTCCGCGTCCCGAGCTACGCGCTCTCCGCGATGCCCTCGTCCGCCGCTGGCTGCAAGGCCAGGGTGTCGGCACGGTGATCGCCGAGCCCGAGCAGTTCGCGTCGCAGGTCCGCGACGTCGCCCGCGGGGCCCACGATGGCGTGTTCGGCGATCGCAAGGTCTTCATCGTATCGGTGTGGAACGCGCTGCGCCGCCAGGCGACGTGGTCGTCGCTGACGCTCGCCGAGTTCAAGCAACGCCTCGTCACCGCACATCGCGACGGCAAGCTCGTGCTCGCCCGTGCCGACCTCGTCGCCGCGATGAGCCCCGAGCTCGTCGCGGCTTCCGAGACCAGGACCGATGGCGCGAGCTTTCACTTCATCGTCCGGGAGGAAGCGTCATGACCCAGCTCACCAACCTCGATGGCTCCGAAGTCACCTCGTGGCTCACCCGGGTCACCCAGACCATCGATCGTAGTTTGCGCGAGCCCGTCCGCAGCGAGGCAGTGACCGCGCTGCGCGGCGGTCTCAACGGCACGCGCGCCAGCCTGCCCGTGCTCGCCCAGCTCGCGCTCCTCGACGATTGCCTGCGGGTCGCGCACCTAGCGCTCGAGGCCGACGGCAGGATCGAGCTCGACGAGCTCCTTCGCGTCGGCGATCTCGTGCGGGTCGCCGCCGAGAAGTACTTCGCCGCGCTGCCGAGCTACGAGGCGTTCGGCGATGGTGCCGAGTCGGCCGCCGACGTCGAGCGGTTCCTGCGCGCACACCGCGCCGACACCGGACCGTTCGGGTTCGCGAACGCCGACCAGTGGCGTGGACTTGGGCTCGCCCGCCGCATCGAGCAGCACACGCGCAACGCAGCCCCGCTGCGCGACCACGAGCGGATGCTGGCGCGGATCATGGACGAGGTCTTCGGCGGCCGCGCCACCGACGTCGAGAAAGCCGCGCGTCGCCGGCTTCGCGAGCTCTTCGAGGGGCCTGCTGCCGAGGGCAGCGACCCGCGCGTCGTCGCGTTCTGCCGCGATGACGGTCCCGAGGTGTTCTCGTCGGTCGCGCACGGCTCGCAGATGTACGAGCGCGATCCGTTCGATGTCGAGTCGATCCACGCCGAGGCCCGCGAGGTCTTCCATCGCCAGGTCGAGCGCGCGACCACGCCCGAGCACTACCAGCACGGCCACGGCCGCACGCTGCTCATCCTCGGCGAGTCGGGCTGCGGCAAGACCCACCTGCTGCGTGCGCTGCGCTCGCACGTGCATGGCCAGCGCCTCGGCTATGTCGGCTATCTCCAGATGACCTCGGAGGTCGGCGACTACGCGCGCTACGTGCTGCGCAACCTCGTCGATTCGCTCGAGCGCCCGTACGACGCGCCCGCCCTGCGCGAATCCGGCCTGATGTACCTCTCGGACGGCCTCGCCGAGGGTCGCGTCCAGATCCCGCCCGGCGAGCTCGAGCAGCTGCGCACCGCCGAGCTTTCCGCCGATCAGCTCGACGCCGTGATCGGCGGCATCATCGATCGAATCGTCCGTACCGAGGGCCTCGAGCGCCTCGAGGTCGACCTCCTGCACGCGCTGCTCCTGCTCCAGCGCCGCGATCCTGCGCTGCAGCGCCGCGTCGTCCGGTTCCTGCGCTGCGAGTCGCTGACCACGTACGATCGCCAGCTCCTCGGCGGCCTCGCCGCGCGCGAGCAGCCCGAGGATCCGCTGCGCACGATCCAGCAGCTCGCCAGCGTCATGTACGAGG
>JBKJUF010000458.1:0-4654 GCA_046590445.1 Kofleriaceae bacterium | reverse complement strand
CCGAACAGCTCGCTCTCGAGGAGCTGTTCGGTCACGTCCGCGGTGCGTTCACCGACGCCAAGCGATCCCGTGCAGGCCTCTTCGTGCAGGCCGGTGCCGGCACGATCTTCCTCGACGAGATCGGCGAGATGCCGATCGAGATGCAGGTCAAGCTGCTGCGCGTCCTCCAGGAGCGCAAGGTCCGGCCGGTTGGCGGCGACGAGGAGGTGCCGTTCGAGGCCCGCGTCGTCACCGCGACCAACCGCGATCTCGAGACCGAGGTCGAGGAGAAGCGGTTCCGCGAGGACCTCTTCTACCGGATCAACGTCGTCGCGATCCCGGTGCCGCCGCTACGCTCGCGCGCCGGTGACATCCTCCTGCTCGCGCAGTTCTTCCTCAAGCGCATCGCAGGTCGCACCAACAAGCCGGTACAGGGCATCTCGGGTCCCGCGGCGCGCTTGCTGATGGACTACGACTGGCCGGGCAACGTGCGAGAGCTCGAGAACTGCATGGAGCGCGCGGTCGCGCTGTGCCGCCTCGACGAGGTCACCGTCGACGATCTGCCGGCGAAGGTGCAGGAGCACCAGAGCAGCAAGATCGTGATCACGACGGAGAGCCCGGGCGAGCTGATCACGCTCGACGAGATGGAGCGGCGCTACGTCCGCCAGGTGCTCAGCGCCGTTGGTGGCAACAAGACGCACGCCGCGCGCATCCTCGGCATCGACCGACGGTCGCTGTACCGCCGCCTCGAGGAGCCGCGTCACGACGCGAAGCCCGAGGCCGCCGCCGCGGGTGCCCCGCCGGCGACCGGCCGGCCGCCGACGACGCCTCCGCCGATGGGTGGTGCTTCGAATGGCTCGAACGGTCATGCCACTCCGCCGTCCGGCGTGGGTGCCAGCGTTGGCCATCCCGGAGAGATCGAGCACACCTAGCGTTGTAGCGCCGATCGACACCCGGCCATGAAGCCGCACCGGATCCACCTGCTCCTCGTCGAGGACGACGATCTGGACGTGATGAACGTCCATCGTGCGCTCGCACAGGCTCCCGAAGTTGCGTCGATCACCGTCGCTCGCGACGGGATCGAAGCGCTCAAGCTGCTGCGTGCTGGCGAGCTGCCGATCGAGCGCCTCGTCATCATGGCCGACCTGCGGATGCCGCGGATGTCGGGACTCGATCTGTTGCGCGAAGTCCGCGCCGATCCGCGATTGAAGCGGTTGCCCGTCGTGGTACTGACGACATCCGATGACGCGCATGATCGCGATGCTGCGTACTGCCTCGGCGCCGCGGGGTACTTCGTGAAGCCCGGCGAGCCGGCCAGGTTCCGTCAGATCATGGACGCGATGCGCGCCTACTGGTCCGTGGTTGAGTTCGCACCTCCGCCGCTCGACGCCGCTCGGTCAGCGAAGAGCCCGCCATGAACGGCGAGCCCGTCCATCTGTTGATGGTCGACGACGATCGCGTGGACCGCCTCGCGATCCGGCGCGCGATCGAGCAGAGCGGCCTGTCGACGACGATCGAGGAGGCCGAGAACTCCGTGCAGGCGCTGGACAAGGTTCGCGCGAAGGCCTTCGACTGCCTGCTGCTCGATCACGATCTGCCTGGCACCACCGGCACCGAGCTCACGCGCCAGCTGCGTGCGCAGGGCAACCTGACACCCGTCGTCCTCGTCACCGGTCAACAGAACGAAGAGCTGTTGCAGGCTGCCGTCGAGGCCGGCGTCACCGACTTCTTTCCCAAGGGCGATCTGTCGCCGCGTCGGCTCGCCTTGCGGATCCGCTTCGCGATCCGGATAGGTCGAGCAGAGGCCGAGTCCGCGAAGTCGATCGCCACCGCGATCCAGGCCGCGCGCGCACGCGATGACGTGTTGGCGGTCGTCTCGCACGATCTGCGTGGCCCGCTCCACGCGATCAGCCTCGCCTGCGAGGCGCTGCGCGAAGAGATCACCGGCGGCGCGGTGCGTTACCTCGGCGCCATCGAGCGCGCCTCGACGCGGGCCGAGCGGCTCATCACCGATCTGCTGGAGGCCAGCGCCATCGAGAACGGCGCGCTCACACTCGCGACCCATGCCGTCGACGCCGGTGCGATCGTTCGGCAGGCCGCTTCGGATCACGAGCTGCTCGTCAAGGAGAGCGGCGGCCAGATCACGGCGCGGCTCCCCGAGGAGACCACGCTCGTCGCCGCCGATCGCGATCGCGTGCTGCAGGTCCTCGGCAACCTGATCGGCAACGCGCTCAAGCACGCGCGCGGCGCGCCGATCGTGATCGAGCTGAAGAAGTCCGGCGCGGAAGCCGTGATCGCCGTCCGCGACCACGGCCCGGGCATCACCGACAGCGAGCTACCGCACGTGTTCGATCGCTACTGGCACGGCCGCACCCGCAAGGGAGGCGCGGGCCTCGGTCTCGCGATCGCGAAGGGCATCGTCGACGCACACGGCGGCACGATCCAGGTCGCGAGCACCATGGGTGCCGGCGCCGAGTTCTCCTTCACGTTGCCGCTCGCGCAACGCGAAGTCGATGCCAAACATTAGCGCCTCGCCCGTGCGCCGAGGCGCGACGAGCCGATCTGCCACGCGACGTGCATCGAAACCTGCGGCGGTTCGCGTTTCTTGGTGGCACGCAGCGTGCTCCGGGTCGAACCATGATCGCTACCTCGGGCGAGTCCCGGCAGTCGTTCGTCTCGCCCGCCTCATCGCGTAACGCGCAACACTCCCGATCCGTCGATGCGGTGGTCGGTCGCGTGCTCGAGCTGATGGTGCGCTCGGTCGAGAGCATCAGGGAACGCTTGCTTCGTTCCATGGACCGCTGATGAACCTGCAGCGCCGCGCCACCGCTCGCGGTGCCTCCCCATACTTCATCACGCGCTGTCGCGATCGTGCGGCGCATCGTCGAGAGTCGAGGCGGCCGCGTGTGGGTCGAGTCGGCACCCGACGAGGGCGCGACCTTCCGCTTCGCGTGGCCGGTCGTCGACGCGCGCCGCCGAGCGTCGACGCGTTGATCGTCGAGCGTTGATCGTCGACGCGTTGATCGTCGACGCGTTGATCGTCGACGCGCTGATCGTCGAGCGTTGTCGACGCGGTCGGTCACGCATGTCCGCCACGAGCGAGCGCCGGCGTCCGTGCGCCACGGCGACACCTGCTGGATTCCGCTGTACAGGAGCGCCTCGCGTGTGGCACCTCCCTTGCTGTTGTGTTGATGCATGCCGCGTAACACCAAGCATCAGGGGGCTATCTCGGAATCTGATCGTGTGGTCCAGCGCCAGAACGAGCGCCTCGATCCAGACGATCGCAAAGCCGACGATCGCGCCGTTCCGGTGGGTCGCCGCTCCGGTGAGTACGAGGACATCGAGTCCGATCGTGCGAGCCGGGTGTCACGTGGCCCGACCGACGAAGCGGACGAAGCCGTGGTCGCTGAGGCCGACATCACCGACGAGATCGATCTCGACGCGCCCGCGCAGGGCGACGGCCCCGACGCGTAGCACGCGTGCTGGCGACGGCCGCGCCGACCTGGCCGTAGGGCCGGTCGTGTCGAGACAGTCGCCGAGACAGTCGCCGAGACAGTTGCCGAGTCAGTCGTCGATCGATCGGAGCGGCTCGGTCGAGACGCGCGCGGCTCGCAGTTGCGCCAGCGCTGGCGTGCGGTTGTTTTCGTGGACCGCCAGCGGAACCCCGGAGCCGTCCTCGATCGTGTAGTGCGGATAGCTCGGCTCGTACTTGATCGTGCGCAGCTTGTCGATCGCGGCGCGAACCTCGAGCGCACTCGGACGCTCCTCGAAGTTCTTCACCAGCATCTTCTCGACGAGCTCGACCAACCCCACGGGCGCGTCCGGACATCGCGGCGCGAGCGCCGGCACGGGGCGGTTGAGGTGCTGCACGAGGATCTCGACCGACGTCTGCCCCATGAATGGCGGGCGTCCCGCGAGGGCCTGATACGCGACGACACCGAGCCCGTAGACGTCGCAATGTCCGTCGGTGGGACCACCACGCGCCTGCTCCGGCGCCATGTATGTCGGTGTACCGATCGCCTCGTTCATGTTCGTGAACCGGGCGCCTGCGAGATGGTGAGCGATCCCCCAGTCGATCACGCGCACGGGATACGCCGCGTCTTCGGGCGTCAGGAAGATGTTGTCGGGCTTGAGGTCACGGTGCGTAACGCCACGAGCGTGCGCTGCCGCGAGCACATCTGCCACGCTCCCGACAAAGTCGATCACGTTGACGGCCGGCAGGACGCCTTGGTGGATGCAGGTCGCAAGCGGCATCCCGAAGATCAGCTCCATCGCGATCCATGGCCGGCCATCGTCGAGGAGGCCACACTCGTAGAAGCGCGGGATCCCGGGATGCGAAACCGACGCGTGAATCGAGGCCTCGCGCATCATCCGGTCGACCGCGCGATCGAGGCCGACCTGGTCCTCGCGCAGCACCTTGATCGCGACGATACGCTCGCTGACGAGGTGGACCGCGCGGTAGACCCAACCCATCCCTCCAGTACCGACAAGCCCGTCCACGCGATACCCGGAGATCAGATCTCCGGGCTGAATCGTGGTTTCGGTTTGCTCATCCGGAGATGCGTTAGCCCGCGAGGTCGCCATGGTTTCGCGATCTGGGAGCACACCTCGTGCCAGCCCGCGCGCTGTGATCGGGAGGCGTGCGGCCACGCTACAAATGAAGCCCAGTTTCGAC
>JBKJUF010000457.1:0-4187 GCA_046590445.1 Kofleriaceae bacterium | reverse complement strand
CCGGCGCGCGGCACGGTCGCCCGCGCCGATCGCGAGTCGACGATCAGCGACCTCGGAAACCCGAACCTCGTCGGTGCGAACGCGGTGGGCGCCGAGCGGCTCGTCGGCATGGCGTGGGACCGCGCGATCCAGCCGGTGCTCGACGCCAAGTGCGCCGGCTGCCACGACGGCACGCCGGGCCCCGCGAACCCGACGTACACGATCATGGATCCGGTGACCGGCACCTCGGTGTCGTGGACGTTCAACCTCACCGGCAACCGGGTCCCGCTCGTCGTCGGTGGCGAGGATCTCGCGAGCGAGTGGCCGGCGTCGTACTTCTCGATCGCCGGCCCCGACATGGAGGCCATCGAGGAGGGCAACCTCGTGGTGTCATCGGCCTTCAAGGTCTACATGAAGCCGCAGGACGCGCGCGGTTCGCTGCTGATCCAGAAGGTCAACCCGACGCGGCTCTATCCGACGCCGACGAGCGAGCGCGCGTTTCCGACCGCACCGCACTCCACCGTGGGCTATCCCGGCGGCGAGCTGACCGCGACCGAGTTCTTGAAGCTCATCCTCGCGGCCGACCTCGGCGTCAACTACTACGCCCGCGAGAACAACCCGGGCCTCGCCCGTTACTAGAGGCACCAGGAGATCACCAGATGAAGACCATCAAGACCATCAAGACCCGGCTCGCCGCGCTCGCGATCGTGCTCGTCGGGCTCTGTGCTGCTTCGCCGGCCCTTGCGGGCAAGGGCGGTAACGCCAGCAAGATCCGCGCGGCCGTGGCGTCGCGATCCGTCGACGCGATCGTCGCCGAGGTCGAGCGCGCCGAGGGGCTCGTCTGCGACGAGTGCATCCAGGTCGTCACCGACCTCACCGAGGACGATCGGTACGCGGTTCGCGAGGTCGCGGCCTGGTGGTTCGCGAAGCGGCCGGCGACCGCGCGGCTGCTCGCAGACGGCTTCATCGCCGAGCTCGCGAGCGGAGGCTCGATCGCGGTGCGCAACGCGGCGGACTTCCTCGGCGCGACGATCGCGTACCGTTCACTACCGGCGCTGCGTACGGCGATCACGCGCACCGAGCTCGGCACCGACGCCAGACTCGCCCTCGTCCGCGCGATCAAGGTGATGGGCCACCGCGACGGCAACTTCGTGCTGCTGACGGCGATGGGCGATCGCGATCCAACCGTGCGCGCGGCCGCGATCAACGCCTGGCGTGACATCCGCGGCCAGCTCAGCGCGTCGCCGGTCGTCGCGTCGCTCGCCGATCTGGACGCCACCGTGCGCGCCGAAGCGGCGACCGTCGTCGGCGCGATGCGCGACGTGACCGCGCGGGCGTTGCTCGAGTCGCTCGTCGTGGCCGACGTGAGCCCGTTCGTACGGCGCAACGCGGCGTGGGCCCTCGGCCGGCTCGGCCAGGACGCATCGCGCGATGTGCTCGCGAAGGCGACCACCGACACGAGCGGTCTCGTGCGGCTGACCGCGAAGGCATCGCTCGCGCAGCTGCGCTGAGCGGTCGCGGAGATCGCGTACCATGCAGTACATGGAACTCCGTGAGCTCCGTCGGGAACGCCTGCTCGCGCTGGTGAGCTGCGCCGCCATCGCGGCCGCATGCGGGGACGCGCCACCGGGGCGGACCTACTACGAGCGCAACATCGAGCCGATCCTGTCGCAGAAGTGCACGGGCAACACGTCGGGCTGTCACTCGATCAACGACGACGACCCGTTCGCATTCGCGGCCGGCAACCTCGATCTGACGTCGTTCGAGAACATCCAGAAACGACGCGACGTGCTCGCACCGTTCGGTGCCTATCCGCAGCCACTGCTGCTGATCAAGTCGGTCGGTGCGAAGCAGTTGAAGATGCAATACGGCGGCGCGTTCCGCACGCTCGACGTCCAGCACTCGGGCGGCGGCATCCTCGAGGTCGGCTCCGACGCGTACTTCACGCTGCAGACCTGGCTCGACAACGGCGCGACCGAGAACGGCCTGCGCCCGGCGTCGCCAGCCCAGCAGGGCGAGGGCGCGTGCTCGACCGTGGTCCCCGCGGGATTCGACGCGGCGACCGTCACCAGCCATCCGGCCTTCGCGAGCTTCTCGGTGACCGTGCAACCGGTGCTCGATCGCCACGGCTGCGAAGCCGGTAGCTGCCACGGCGCGCCGCAGTCGGACTTCTACATCACGTGCGGTGATGACGAGACCCAGCGCGCGTTCAACTTCTCGCAGGCCTGGGCGTTCGTGAACGATCCCATCGAGGATTCGCAGATCCTGCGCGTGCCGCTCGCGGTCGGTGCCGGCGGCCGCGGCCATACCGGCGGCGATCAGTTCGCGTCGACGACGGACATCGACTACGACCTGATCCGCAGGTGGGCGACCGCGGTCGGCAAGCTCGACTTCGCGGCCGGTGATCCGGTGAAGCAGTTCTTCGCGGACAACGTCCAGCCCGTGCTGCTGACGCGCGGCTGCTCGTTCCAGGCCTGCCACAGCCCGCAGGCCGCGAACGATCTCAAGCTGCGGAGCGGCGCCGTCGGTTCGTTCTCGGCGATCGCGCTCGAGAAGAACTACAACCTCCTCAAGCACGAGTTCATGGCGCTCGAGTTCCCCGACGCACGCCGCGGGCGCGCCGTCGCCAAGTCGATCCTCGCGGATGATCAGCGCGTCGCAGGCGTCGCCGGCATCGCCCATCGTGGGGGCCCCGTGCTCGACACGCCGGGTGGCGGTCCGGCCGACCCTGCGAGCTGCCCGCCGGCCTACAATCCGGCGACCGCGACCGCCTACTGCTCGGTGCAGCGCTGGCTCGATCTCGAGCGTGCACGCCTGGTGACGGCGGGGCAGGTGACCCCGATGGGTGCCGGCGATCCGATCTCGATCGTCTACGTCCAGCGCACCGCCGGGACCGCATCGGCGGGGCGCCTCGAGTTCGATACGTTCCAGGGCGGCGCACAGCTCATGGCCGCGGACACCACGTTCGCTGCCAATGGCGTGCTCGTGCCCGCCGACGCGGCCACCGCGACCGCGATCCACACCGGCTGCGCCGGCCTCGGCGCCACCGCCGACATCCAGACGCCCGACGTCGCCCACGATGGCCGGCGCGTCGTGTTCGCAGCCCGCGCCTCGGCGACCGAACCACTCGGCGTGTTCGCGGTCAACCTCGACGGCACCGGATGCGTGCGCGTCACGCCGGCCGCCGCCGACTCCAATGGCCTGAAGGTCCACAACTTCGATCCGGCGTGGTCTCCCGACGGCAACTGGATCGTCTTCGCGTCGACCCGCGGCAAGGCCGGCGCGACGAAGTCACGCAAGCGGTTCCTGCCGCAGGCCGATCTGTGGCGCATCCGGGTCGGCGGCCTCGCGGCGATGGGCAGCGCCGAGCAGATGACGTTCCTCTCGAACACCGAGGTGGGCCCGGCCTTCATGCGCGAAGGCCGCCTGACGATGACCACCGAGAAGGCGAGCGACGGCTTCTACCAGCTCGCCGGGCGCCGCATCAACTGGGACCTCACCGACTACCACCCGCTGCTCGCGCAGCGCAAAGACTCGGCGTTCGCAGACCTCGCCGATCTGACGCAGGCCCGGCCCTCCGTCGGCTACGCGTCCGCGACCGATATCCGCGAGGGCGCGAACGGCGACTTCTTGCTGATCCTCTCCGACGTCAAGCCCGATGGTGCACCGGTCGCACCGGGAGGCGCGGGTGCGCTCGCGATCTTCAACCGCAGCATCGGTCCGTTCGAGGAGGGCCGCTTCGATCCCGGCTACGTCCCCGCGCTGCGCGTCGTCGATGGGGGCACCGCCAGCGGCCGCATGGGTGCGATCGCCGGCTATCGCCACCCGGTCGAGCTTCCCGACGGCACCATCATGGTCGCGTTCGCGAGTAACGCCGCGCAGGGCAACTTCGAGATCGTCGCCGTCGATCCGCGCACCCAGCAGCGCCGCGATCTGTTCACGAACGGCACCGGCATCCGCGTCGACGCCGTGCTCGCGTACAAATATCCGCCCCGCGCGCTCTACTCGAATCGCCGCCAGCTCGTGTTCGGCGGGGCCGCCGATGGCGACGGCGTGGGGCATGCGGTGCTGCACCTCCCGGACGCGCCGATGGTCTTCACGCTGCTCACCGCGAATCTGCGCCGCGGTCGCCCCGTCGATGCGTTTCGCGACGCACGCTACCTCGCCGTCTACAGCGAAGCGCTGTGCCCGGCGAGCGGC
Source organism: Kofleriaceae bacterium (assembly GCA_046590445.1). Taxonomy (GTDB): domain Bacteria; phylum Myxococcota_A; class Polyangia; order Haliangiales; family Haliangiaceae; genus JABFXX01. Next base: position 8 of record JBKJUF010000457.1, on the reverse strand, counting down.
TGCAGCGC
>JBKJUF010000751.1:0-15269 GCA_046590445.1 Kofleriaceae bacterium | reverse complement strand
CGCAAGCGTTGCTCGAGAGGTTCAGGTTCGAGCTGAGTGCTCGCGTTCTCTGAGCGTCGTCTGCGTGTCTTTGGATCTCGTTCGCTCTCGCTCTGTATCTTTAATTAAATAGATCTTAGTTAGAAGTAAGAACTAGTAGGTCCTGTGGACGCTGTGGAGAGCTTCATAACTTGAAGCCCTGACAGTCGAATCAGCCGTCTCGAAGGACCGCGGCACCTGGGCGTCCCGCAGTGGATGACATGAAGCGAACGTGTGGACAAAACACGACCTCGCATTCATCCACGATCCGTCCACAGCTGGCAGCACAGCGTTTCGCACAGGCCGCTTCATCGCAGGATCATCCCCTCGATCGCGTGGATCTCGGACCGGAGCGAGGCGTCGTCTTTGAGCCGCTCGATGATCTTCTGGACCGCCGAGATCACGGTGGTGTGGTGCTTGCCACCGAACGCGCGCGCGAGGTCCGGATACGAGTCCTTCGTATGATGACGTGACAGGTACATCGCCACGGCGCGCGGTGTCGCCACCGACTTGTGCCGGCGTTCGCTCTTGATGTCGGTCGGCTTGAGGCCGTAGTAGCTCGCCACGGACTTGATGACGCCCTCGACGGTGATGATCTCGCGGGGGCGTGTGATCGCCGCTCCGAGCGTCTCCTGCGCGAAGGCGAGGTCGATGCGCCGCTTCGAGAGCGACGCATACGCGGCGAGCCGGATCAGCGCGCCCTCGAGCTCGCGGACGTTGCTCTTGATCGACGACGCGATGTACAGGGCGACGTCATCGGGCAATTCCACTGCCTCGACGGCGGCCTTCTTGCGCAAGATCGCGATGCGCACCTCGAGCTCTGGGGGCTCGATATCGGCGAGCAAGCCCCACGCGAAGCGCGTCCGCAGGCGATCTGCGATGTCCGAGATCTCGTGCGGCTTGCGGTCGGCTGTCAGCACGATCTGCTTGTGGTTCTCGTGGAGCGCGTTGAACGTGTGGAAGAACTCGTCCTGCGTGCTCTCCTTGCCGGCCAGGAACTGCACGTCGTCGATCAGCAGGACGTCGATGCCTTCGCGGTAGTTCCTGCGGAACTCGTGCATCTTGCCCGTGCGGATCGCCTGCACGTACTCGTTCATGAACCGCTCGCTCGAGATGTAGACGATCCGCGAGCTCGGGCGATTGCCGAGCTGCTGGTGGCCGATCGCGTGGAGCAGGTGCGTCTTGCCGAGGCCGACCCCGCCACAGATGAAGACCGGGTTGTACTTCGGCGGGTAGCTCGAGGCGGCTGCCTGCGAGGCCGCGAAGGCGAGCTGGTTCGAGGGGCCCGCGACGAAGGTGTCGAACGTGTAGCGTGGGTTCAGCGAGGCCGCGTCCGGCGCGACGATGTCGTCCGGCGACGCGGGCATCTTCTGCTGGTGCGGCTGGTGATGCGCCTGGTGAGGTGGCTGCTGGGCCTGCGGATGCTGGTGCCTCGGCGGCGCGATCACGGCCGCGGAGGTCACGATGACGGGGGGCGCGGACTCGGTTCCCCGCGCAAACGAGTTGTTCAGCTCGCGGGGACGCTCTTCCGGGCCATCGGGGTCGAACTCGACCCGGACCTCGTGCCCGAGCTCGTGGATCTCCTTGATCAGCGTTCCGAGAAAGTTGGACTCGAACCACAGCCGGACGTAGCTGTTCGGGGCGCGGAGACGAAGGGTCGAGCCATCGAATGACATCAGCTCGATCGGACGTAGCCACATGTCGTAATTCTGCGGGGAGACACGAGACTTCAGACGTCCCACGGCTTCATCCCAGATCAGCTGTACAGTCATTCCCCTGTCCCCAGGACATTGTCCTGCAAGTACGCATATTTGTGACTCATTGTTCACAGACAAAAGAACGCCGTATCCAGAGGTTATCCACAGGCACCTCCGGTCCTCTGCGAGCGGCCCGCCTACAGGCTTATCCACAGCCGAGGAAACCCGGCCTTGGTAACAGATGCCGATTTCGGTGCGCAAGCTCAAAACGCCGTCAAGTGAACTCCGGAACGTCGACGGAAAACCGGGAGTCACGATCGACCAGCTCATCGACTCGATCCGGGGCGTTCGTGCGTCGTTTCGAGTCTTCACCTTGACTTCGTCGGAGGGGTTGAGTATCGATCCCGCTCCGCTGAGCCCTCGACGGGTGGAGAGTTGCCGTGTCCAAGCGTACGTACCAGCCGCATAACAAGAGCCGTAAGCGCACGCACGGCTTCCGCGCCCGCAAGAAGACCCGTGGTGGCCGTGAGGTGCTCCGGCGCCGCCGCTCCAAGGGCCGCAAGCGCATCTCGGTGACGGCCGCCAAGAAGTGACTTGTCGCCCGCGGATCGGTCTGCTCGAGGCGGCACGTCCTTGGGGATCTCCAAGGACATGCGCCTGCGACAGCGGGCCGACTACCTCGCCGTTCAAGGCGATGGGACAAAAGTTCACGGGAGGCACGTCCTCGGCATTGCGCGCAAGCGAACGGAGTCGCAGCTTGCCGGCAGGCTCGGGATCACGGTGACCAAGAAAGTTGGCAACGCAGTCGTTCGCAACCGCATCAGGCGGATGTTGCGCGAATGGATGCGTACGCACGGCTGGGTTCCGCGTGGCTGGGACCTCGTCCTGGTTGCCAAGGACACCGCGGCACGCCAGGGTCACCCCGACGACTTCGTCCCCGATCTCACGCGGATCCTGCGGCTGTGCTCATGACCTCGATCCACCGTCTCCTCGTCGCGATCGTCCTGTCGCCAGTGATGTTCTACAGGCGCGTGCTCTCGCCCATGAAGCGCGCGCCGAGCTGTCGCTATTTGCCGACGTGCTCGGAGTACGCGGTCGATGCGGTGAAGCAGCGCGGGATCCTCGTCGGGATCGCCCTCGCCTGCTGGCGCATCCTGCGCTGCCATCCGTTCGCGCGCGGCGGCTACGAGCCGGTTCCCCCGTCACGTCGGTGCACGCACCGAGCGGAGCAGCACTGATGGAGATGCAAGGCAAGCGGTTGCTCCTCGCGGTCGGGCTCGCGCTTGGCGTGATGCTCGTGTGGAACATGGTGTTCCCCCCGGCGAAGGACGAGACCAAGAAGACCGCTGGCTCGGGTTCCCAGCTCATCGTAACCGCACCGGCGACGGCGCCCGTGATCGTCGTGACCCCCGAGGCACCGCGCGGCACCGAGCAGAAGCTCGTCCTCGAGTATCCCGGCAAGCTGACCGCGACGTTCTCGAGCTACGGCGGCGCACTGGTGTCGTGGCAGCTCGCCAACAAGAAGTACCTCAAGGACGACAGCACGCAGAAGCGGGGCGAGCTCCTCCCTGCCCGCCCGGGCACCGGATCGTTCTACGTCGACTTCACTGCAACCGAGAACGGCGTGCGCAAGCAGCCGGCGCTGCGGTTCCCGAGCGAGCTCGACTGGGTCGGCACGAAGGTGTCCGAGACCGAGGTTCGCTACGTGCTCGACACTCCCGTCGTGCATGCCGAGAAGATCTTCACGATCGTGCCCGACGCCTACGCCGTGAAGATGACGGTGACGATCGACGTCAAGGTTCCCGCCGGCACGCTCGCGCAGCAGAGCCTCGCGGTCAGTGCGTTCGCATACCAGGACGTCAAGGCGGACATGGACGGCGGCCAGCAGATCGAGGCTCGCATCTGGAACTCGGCGACGCTGCGCGGCGAGGAGATCTTCCACACGAACTGGAAAGACCTCGCAAAGGCGCCCCGCTGGGAGCCCGACGTCCAGTGGGCCGGCTACGAGCACCCGTACATGCTGCAGGCGTACTCGCCGCGCCGCGAGGGCATCGAGGCGGTCGAGAAGTACTCCTACGCGGACGGCGCCGAGGGCGTGATGCGCACCGATCTCGTGTTCCCGGCGCAGAAGTTCGAGCCCGGCACGACGAAGATCAAGGAAGAGGTCGTCGCGTACCTCGGCCCCAAGAGCTACAAGTCGCTCGAGGCCGCCGAGGCCAGCGCGGGGTTCTCGCCGGGCTTCACCGCGACCGTCGACTTCGGCTGGTTCGGCGTGATCGGCAAGCCGCTGCTGTGGCTGCTGCTCAAGTTCTACGCCTTCGTCGGTAACTGGGGCATCGCGATCATGCTGCTGACGTTCCTCGTCAAGGCAGCGACGATGTACTGGACGACGAAGTCGATGCGGTCGATGAAGGCGATGGCCGCGCTCGCTCCGCAGATGAAGGTCCTGCAGGAGAAGTACAAGGAGGACCGCCAGCGCCTCCAGGCCGAGACCATGGCGCTGTACAAGCAGCACAAGGTCAACCCGATCGCGGGCTGTCTGCCGATCCTGATGCAGATGCCGATCTGGATCGCGCTCTACCGGATGCTGTCGAGCGCCGGCGAGCTCTATCAGGAGCCGTTCCTCGCGGGCTGGATCGACGATCTGACGACGCCCGATCCGTTCTACATCCTGCCGATCATCCTGCTCGTCACGATGTTCGCGCAGGCGCGGATGACGCCGATGACCGGCGATTCGCGACAGCAGAAGTTCCTGCAGTACGGCATGCCGCTGATGTTCGGGGTGATGGCGTTCTTCTTCCCGTCGGGGCTGACGCTCTACATCTTCACGAACACCGTGCTGTCGGCGCTGCACTCGATCTACATGAACAAGTTCGACAAGAAGAGCCTCGCGATGGTGGCTCAGATGAAGGCGAACGTCGAGGCAGCAGCAGCGGCGGCGGCGGCGAAGCCTGTCGCGAAGGGCGGCACGGCGACGAAGGGCGGCACGAGTGCGAAGAACGGCAAGCCGGTGGCGGCCAAGCCGGTGATCGATGTCGACGCGACGGCCGATCGTGATTCCGGCGACGCCGACGATGAGGATGTTCCCGAGGCGACGGCAGGTGGCTCGAGCCCGAGTGGCACGAGTGGCCCGGCGCGCCAGCGACCCCGGCGCAAGAAGCGCCGACGCTAGGTTATGGAGGCAGCTGTGACGGAGACTGTGACTGCAGAACGTGAAGATCTCGCCGAGAAGGCGAGTGAGTTTTTGCTCGGCGTGCTCGAGCGTATGGGCATTTCGGCGGACATCGATATCAAGGATGACTCCGACAGGACCATCCTCGAGATCCAGACCAAGGAGACCGAGGTCGTGATCGGTCGCCGTGGGGTGGTGATGGACGCGCTTCAGCACCTCGTCAACAAGGTCGTGTATCGCGATCGCACAGGTGACCGCGCGAAGCCGCTCGTCGTCGATGCGGGCGGGTTCCGCGACAAGCAGATCGAGCGGCTCCGGTCGCTCGCCCAGAAGATGGCGGAGAAGGCGCTGCAGACCAAGCAGATCGTCGAGCTCCAGCCGATGACGCCGCATGATCGCCGCATCGTGCACATGGCGATCGCCGAGATTCCGGGGCTGACGAGCCGCAGCGAAGGAGAGGGCGATGATCGTCATCTCCTGATCGTGCCGGTCGAAGTCGCCGCGGGCGCAAGCGGAGGGTAGTTGCTCGTCGACGAAGGCGACACCATCGCGGCGATCGCGACGGCCGCCGGCGTCGGAGGAGTGGGAATCGTCCGGCTCAGCGGGCCGCGCGCGATCGCGATCGCGTGCGCGACGCTCGGCGTCAGCGAGCTCGATCGGAGAGTGCGACTGGGCTGGGCGCGCGATGTGCAATTTCGCCGTATCGATCAGGTGCTCGCGTTCGCGATGCGAGCGCCCGCATCGTTCACCGGCGAGGATGTCGCCGAGCTCCAGGGCCACGGCGGCTCGCGTAACCTCGGCGCGTTGCTCGCGTGTGTCGTCGAGCGCGGTGCGCGGATCGCAGAGCCCGGTGAGTTCACGCGGCGGGCCGTGGCAAACGGCAAGCTCGATCTGCTGCGCGCCGAGGCGCTCTACGCGGTGATCCATGCGGGCAGCGAGCGGGCGTGGCGGCTCGCGCAGGGCAACCTCGAGGGCACGCTCGGGCGCGAGGTCACCAAGTTCGAGCAACGCGCGCTCGGCGTGCTCGCCGAGATCGAGGGCTCGATCGATTTTCCAGAGGACGATCTGCTGACCCGAACCGCCGATTGGGTCGGCGACGAGCTCGTCGCGTTGCGGGCTGGCTGCGCGTCGCTCGCCGATGGCTTCCGACATGGCCGCGCGGTGAACGCCGGAATCACCGCGGCGCTCGTCGGGCCGGTGAACGTCGGCAAGTCGTCGCTGCTCAACGCGCTGGTCGGAACCGAGCGGGCGCTGGTCGCTGCGGCACCAGGGACGACGCGCGATTGGCTCGAGGTCACGACGAGCTGGGACGGAATCGCGGTCGTGCTGATCGATACCGCCGGGGAGCGTGTTACCGACGATCCGGTCGAGCAGCGGGGGATCGCGCTCGGTGCCGAGCGAGTCGCGACGGCGGATGTCGTGATCGTGGTCAACGACGGCGAGCACCCGTGGGACCACGGCGTTCGCTACGGCACCCGCGCGGTCCTGGTGCGTAGCAAGGTCGATCGCGGCACGGTGGCTGCCGACGATGATGCCACCGCGCTCGCGACGTCGGCGCTGACCGGTCAGGGCCTCGACGAGCTGCGCCGCCTGGTGCTCGCGATCGCGGGCGTCGCCGAGCGTGAGGGCAGCGAGCACGCCATCGTCACCACCGCGCGCCAGCAGGCGCTCGCGGCCAGCGCGCGCGACGCGCTCGACGCGGCCCATGCGCTGTGGAGGGCTCGTCGGCCTTCCGAGGTCATCGCCATCGAGCTGCGGCACGCGACCCAGACGCTCGCGCAGCTCCGCGGGATCGAGGTCGGAGACCGCGTGCTCGACGAGGTCTTCGCGCGGTTCTGCATCGGCAAGTAGCGCTCAGCGATACGCGGTTCGCTTGATCCGCCCGCCCGGGAACACCCGCTCGTGGAGCTCCCACAGCGCGTGACGGTTGCTGTCGAATCGAACCAGTCCCATCGCGTCGGGCATGGCGCACCAGCGCAGCTCGAGATGCTCCGCGGACAGCGTCAGCGGTAGCTCGCCGATCTCGACGGCGAACGCGTACTCCGGGATCATCAGCACATCCGCGGGCCACGCCGGCCACGCGGCGAACCAGCACGCCGGCAGCATCGTCATCGACGTCAGCGCGAGGTACGACGCGTCTCGTGGGATCCCTGCCTCTTCGTGACCCTCGCGGCGTGCGGCCTCGAGCGGGGGCTCGGCGAGCTCGCCACCGCCCGAGACGAACTGCCAGAGCTGGTGGTCGGCGCGGTGGAACACCGCCACCTCGAGGCTCGCGCCGTGCCGGCGCCATGGCAGGACGAGCACCTGAAACGGCGCGCGTGCCATCACTCGTCGCGCATGCGGAGCGACGCCGAGGCTGCCGCGGTCGGCGGCGCAGGCGGCATCAGGTACGGCGACGGTGCCCCTGGATAGCTCGGTAGCTGTGGCGGCGCGTCGTTGAACAGATTGATCGCGTCCCAGCGGTAGGGCTCGGCAGAGGCCATGTACCCGGCACCGACGAGCATGACGACGGTACAGCCGAGCGAGAGCCACAGCGTCTTGGGGACCTCGTCGCGCGTGTCGTTGTCGATCTCCTCCTCGATTTCGCGCAGCGCGTAGGTCATCGCGGTCACCGAGCAGACCAATCCGCCGAAGATCCCGAGCAGGCCGAGCTTGAGGCGATCGGTATATTCCTCGGCGGCGCCTTGGGCGCTCGGGTTTCCGACGACGGCACGCTCGAGTCCGCCGCCCAGAAAACCGTGTGGATAGATCTGGCCATCGCGGACATATGCGATCTGGCCATCCTTCATCATCGTCGAGACCCGGCCACGGCTCTGCGGCGTGTAGCTCGAGCTGCACGCACTCAGCAGCAGGGCGGTGGCCACCATCCGGCTCGCGGTCGACGTCGGCATCGAGGGATTATCCACGGGCCGCGGCGCGGTCGCCCGCCGAACTTCCGGCAAACCACGACCACGTGATGTCGCCCACGCCGGTGCGGCGGGCGGGCTGCCGCTATAGTGCCGAGCCGTGACGCTCGAAGACGACGCCCACGACGAGCTGCGCGAGCTCGAGGCCGTCCACCAGCTGCGCCTGCCGCGCGTGCTCGATGGCGCGCAGGGTGCGCTCGTCACGATCGACGGCGTCGCGGTCGTCAACTTCGCCTCGAACGATTACCTCGGCCTCGCGAACGACCCGCGGATCCGTCGCGCGATGTCGAGCTCGCTCGACGACGATGGCGCTGGCGTTGGCGCGTCGCGGCTGATCGTCGGCAATCACCGGCGTCACGTCGCCCTCGAGGCCGCGGTCGGGGACTGGCTGCAGCGCGACGGAGTCCGGCTATTCAACAGCGGCTATGCGGCGAATGTCGGCGTGCTGTCGACGCTCGCGCGGGCAGGCGACGTCGTGTTCTCCGACGAGCTCAACCACGCGAGCATCATCGATGGCTGTCGACTGTCGCGCGCCGAGATCGTCGTGTATCCGCATCGCGATCTTGCAGCGCTCGAGCGCTCGCTCGCCGGCTGTCCGACGAGGCCACGCCGGATCGTCGTGAGCGAGTCGCTGTTCTCGATGGATGGCGCTCTCGCCGATGTGACGGCGCTCTCGGCGCTGTGTCGCCGCCACGATGCCGCGCTCGTGCTCGACGAGGCGCATGCGCTCGGCGTGATGGGAATCGAGGGCCGCGGCGTGGCGGCGTTGGCTGGCATCGTTCCCGATGTCGTCGTCGGCACGTTCGGCAAGGCACTCGGGACGTTCGGTGGGTTTGCCGCGGCGTCGCGCGCGGTCACCGATCTGCTGTGGAATCGCGCGCGGTCGCTCGTGTTCTCGACGGGGATGCCTCCGAGCGTGGCCGCCGCAACGACCACTGCCATCGACATCGTCCGCGGCTCGGACGGTGAGGTGCGGCGCCAGCGAGTGATCGATCATGCGCGGCGACTGCGCTCGAGGGTCCCGACGCTGGGCGGCCAGGTCGACAGCCCGATCGCACCACTGCTCGTCGGCGACAATCGGCGTGTGATGCAGTTGATGGCGCGGCTCCTCGACGCCGGCGTATTCGTTCAGGGCATCCGACCACCCACCGTGCCGCCGGGAACCGCGCGCTTGCGGATCAGCCTCAGCGCCGCGAATACCGTTCAGCAGCTCGAAACTCTTGCAACTACCTTGGATAACGCGGTGCGTCACAATGACTGATCTCGAAGATCTCGACCGGCGGGTGATGTGGCATCCGTTCACGCAGATGGCGGAGTGGGAGCCGCTCGTCATCGAGCGTGGGGATGGCAACTTCCTCGTCGACATCGCCGGTCGCCGATATCTCGATGGCGTCGCGTCGCTGTGGTGCAACATCCATGGTCACCGACATCCGCGGCTCGACCGCGCGTTACGCGAGCAGCTCGATCGCATCGCCCACTCGACCTTCCTCGGGCTCACACACGAGCCTGGGATCAGGCTGGGCCAGGCGCTCGTCGAGGTGGCGCCAGCCGGACTGACCCGGGTCTTCTATTCGGACTCGGGATCGAGTGCGGTCGAGATCGCGTTGAAGCAGTCGTTCCAGTTCTGGCAGCTACGCGGTCGCCGAACCAAGCAGCGCTTCTTGCGACTCGACGACGCCTATCACGGCGACACACTCGGTGCGGTCGGAGTTGGCGGCATCGCGCTGTTCCATCGCGTGTTCGGCCCGCTGCTCGTGCAGAGCCTCGCGATTCCCAGTCCCGCCGGGACCGACGGGACTGCGGCTCTCGCGCGCCTCGACGCCGTGCTCGCAAGCCGTGCCGACGAGCTCGCCGCGTTCGTCCTCGAGCCGCTCGTACAGGCTGCCGCTGGTATGCTCGTGCACCCGTCGGGTTTTCTACGCGAGGTCGCGTCTCGTTGCCGAGCGCACGACGTTCACCTGATCGTGGACGAGGTCGCGACCGGGTTCGGACGGACCGGGACGCTGTTCGCGTGCGAACGCGAGCAGGTCACGCCCGACTTCTTGTGCCTCGCAAAGGGTATCGCTGCGGGCTATCTGCCGCTTGCTGCAACGCTGTCGACGGAGGCGATCTACGAGGTGTTCCTCGGTCGGCGTGCGGAGCTGAAGCAGTTTTTTCATGGCCACACGTTCACCGCGAACCCACTGGCATGCGCCGTCGGACTCGAGTCTCTCGCGTTGCTTCGCGAGGAGACCATGGTCCACGCGACCCAGGTGCTGCCGTCCTTCGAGCAGTCACTCGTCAGAGTTCGTGCGGTACCAGGTGTTCGCGAGGTCCGTAGTTGCGGCTTCATGGTCGGCATCGAGCTCGAGAGCCGAGACGACCGCTTCGTGGGTGCCGAGGTCTGTCGGCGTGCCCGCGACCACGGCGTGATGTTGCGACCGCTAGGCGATGTCGTGGTGTGGATGCCACCGTTGAGCCTGTCGCTGTCCGAGCTCGACCTCCTCGAGACCGCAACCTGTCGCGCGATCGAAGAGACGCTGCGATAGTCAGGTTCCACGTGAAGGGCTTGTTCATCACCGGGACGGGAACGGGCGTCGGCAAGACCTTCGTGGCGGCGCATCTCGCGCGCCAGGCGATCGGAAGAGGGGAGCGTGTGTTTGCGTTCAAGCCCGTCGAGACCGGTTGTGCCCGGGTTGAGGGCGAGCTCCGCGGTGCGGACCAGGAGTTGCTGTTCGAGGCCGCAGGAAGCTGGCAGCAGGGTAGGTTGCGCCGGCTGTACTGCTTCGAGCCGCCCGTCGCACCACTTGTTGCAGCCCAGGCTGCTGGTGTCACTCTCGACCTCGACCAGATCGCCGCTGTCTTTCACGAGGGCCTCGAACAAGTCGATCTCGCATTGGTCGAGGGAGCCGGGGGATGGCGCGTTCCCCTGACGCTGACCGCGGATATGTCTAGCCTGGCGAAACGGCTCGGACTGCCTGTCGTGGTCGTTGGCGCAGCCGGACTTGGGACGATCAACCACACGCTGTTGACCGTCGAAGCGATCCGCAGAGACGGCAGCGAGCTGGCCGGCGTGGTCCTATCGTGCCGCCCCAATGAAGACCTCGCGTTTGCACATGCGAACGCGGTCGAGATCGAGCGTCGGGCGGGTGGACGAGTCCTGGTCCTGCACGAGCTCGAACAGCTTCTCGAGCTCTGAAACTCGAGGTTCCACGTGGAACCTCGAAACTCGAGGTTCCACGTGGAACCTCGATCGAAAGAACTCTCGGCCTCGAGAGCATCTTCTTGGTAGCTGCCATCGATCAAGCAGTTCGAGTCGCGACGATGATCGCGCGCCGCTTGCCATCGAGGTCGTAGGTGTGGCGCTTGAACGGTTCCGGTAGATCATCACGTACGATCGCCTCGAAGCCGATGACCTTGCCGCCCACATGCACGAGGTCGAAACCGCGAACGATCCACTCGCGGAGATCGAAGGTCGCGCGTGACATCGCGACGTCGTACTCGCTGGGTTCGTGATCCTCGACGCGTTGAGCAGCCGTGGCCAGGTTCGCGAGGCTGAGCTCGCGTGCGGCCGTCCGCAGAAACGCGTGCTTCTTGTGCACCGGCTCGAGCGCCGTGAACTGGATCTCCGGCAAGCAGATCGCGGCCACAACAACGGGAAATCCTCCGCCAGAACCCACGTCGATCACCGTGTTCGCGTCGCGAATGTGTGGAATGACGTGAAGGCTATCGCGAACGTGCACCTCAATTTCGGCGGTGTTCGCTGCCGACGACAGGTTGATTTTCTCGTTCCACTTGGCGAATATAACACTGAATTTACTCAGCTTATCTTCACTGGCTGGGTCGAGTGCAAAGTTTGCGATCAACTTGACAAGCTGCGTCATGATGTTGGTTCAGAAATCAGGTGACTTGCGTGGGGCACGATAAGGATGCTCCCAGGAACTCGAGCGAGCACGTCGGCGACGGACGCGACGGGTTGCACGAGCGTGCGCTCGACGACGGACGCCGACAAGCTCGAGACCAGCTGGATCGTCACACCCTCGGCGAGCCGCGGAAGCACGCCGATTCGGAAGATCGCCTCGTTGACAATCTCGAGTGGCTCGACGCCGTCGGCGCACTCCGCGACGAGCAGCAGCGTCCCGCCCGGTGCGACGAGCGGCGCGACAGCGGTGGCGATCTTCGCGGCCTGGTAGAGCGAGGCGGTCACGGGCAACGTGTCGGATGCGATCACGAGCGGCACGCGTGGCGCTCGCACGACGAACCAGTCGCGCGCCATCCTCGCGCCTTCGCGAAACGCCACGACGGGCTCTCCGGCAACAGCCGCGTGCACGGCGCCATCGCTGCCGCACACCCCGTTCAGCAAGAACACCGGCGTCGGGATCATCGCGACCGCCTCCTCGAGATCGAGCCGACACGGATTGTCGTCGACGGAACCCGCGATCGCATGCGGGTCGGTCTTCCACCGATGGTTGACGCGGATCGCGTGCGCCTGTCCGAGCCCTGGGAAGACGGCCTTGGCGCCTGCGCCGAAACCCGCGAAGTAGTGCGGGCGAATGCAGCCGGTCGCGATCACGAGGTCGGCATCGACCACGCAGCGATGGACGCGTACCGGCGTGCCGCGCGTCGTGGTGCCGACGGTGACCAGCCCGGCCTCGTCGTGGCCGTCGTGGTTGACGACCCGTGCGGCGCGTCGCAGCTCTTCGTCGATCCCGAGTGCCCCGAGGTCTGACGGTCCATGGGTTCCGGTCGCGATCGCGATCGTCCAGCACGCCTGCGGCAGGGCACGCCGAAGCGCGGCGAGGAAACCGCCGCGTGGCTCGTCACGGGTCACATCGCTGACGATCACGGTGATCCGTGCGCCCGCTGCAACCAGGCGATCCAGCGTGGGCCGGCCGAGCGGGTGGGCGAGGGCGGCATCGAGGAGCCGGGCGAGGGGCGCCGGCGCTGGCGGCCTCGGCAATTCGAGGACGGACGCTGTACGGCTGCCCAGGTGCACCGGATACGGAACGCTGCCATACGGGAGCACGACCACGCATGGAGGTTACGTTGGTGGCGACCGTTTCGTTAGTCCGATACGATTCTCGGGTCCGCTCTTTCCGGTCTGCGTGTCGAAACAAAGCTTGCTCCTGGTCGATGGGGACACTCGCAGCATGCGGGTCCTCGAAGTGTCTCTGCGGAAAGCAGGGTTCACGGTGACCACCGCCGTGTCCGTGCAGGACGCGGTCGACAAGCTCGAGCTCGGCACGCCCGATCTGATCATCTCGGAGACGTCGTTCGCGGATGGGGATGGCTTCGAGCTGCCGCGGCGTGTTCGCGCGACGCCCGACTGGGTCGACATCCCGTTCATCTTCCTGACCGGCGAAGGCTCGATCGAGAACAAGATCAAGGGCCTCGAGCTCGGCGTCGACGACTACCTGACCAAGCCGATCTACATCAAGGAGATCGTCACTCGCATCAACATCCTGCTGCAGAAGCGACAGCGGATCCGGTTCGAGGAGCGCAAGGACGGTCACACCCGGTTCGCAGGACGCGTCGCCGACATGCCGGTGGTCGACGTGATCCAGACGATCGAGATCAGCCGCAAGTCGGGCGTGATCCAGTTCGTCGGTGATCGTGGGCGCCAGGCGACGATCTACTTCCGCGATGGTCGCGTCATCGATGCCGAGGCTGGTTCGCTGCAGGGCGAGGACGCGATGTACCGCCTGCTGACCTGGAGCGAGGGCGAGTTCGAGGTCGTGTTTCGCACGGTCCGGCGCCGCGAGGTGATCACGACAAGCTCGCAGGGCCTGCTCATGGAAGGCATGCGCCGACTCGACGAGTGGTCGCGGCTGCTCGAGCAATTGCCGCCGCTCACGCACCGCTTCGAGATCGATGCCGCCGAGCTCGCGATGCGCCTCGGCGACGTCCCCGATGACAACAACAGCATTCTGAGACTGATCGACGGCAAGCGAACGCTGACCGAGGTGATCGACGCGTCCGATGTCGGCGATCTCGAGTGTCTGCAGGCGATCTCGCGGCTGTTCTTCGAGGAGCTCGTCATCGATCTCGATCACGGCAAGTCCGAGCGCCGCGATACCGGCAAGCCGATGCCGCTGGTCGAGGTCGACATGCCGACGCCGATCGAGGACGCGGTGTCGGGGCCCATTCCGCTCGATGCGCGGAGGCACGAGCCCTCGCGGTCCGCATCGGTCGTGGCGCCCGAGCTCGCAGCGGAACTTGTCGCAGCGGAACCGGAGGCCGCACCAGAGCTCGAGCCCGAGTTCGGCTTGATCGACGAACCGTCGATGTCGCCAACCGAGCTGATGGGGAGCTATCGCAAGTCGAGCCTGCACAAGATCGACGAGGCGGTCGCCGCCGCGCAGCTGATCGAGCCCTCGCTCTTCGACGACGAGGACTTGCGTCCGCCGACGCTCCGCAGCAAGCCCACGTCTGCGCCACCCAAGCCCGCACCGCGAGCTGCGAAGGAACCGCGCAAGTCAGCGAACGGGATCGCGATCGCGCGGACGCAGTCGCCGGTGACCGAGATTGACGTCTCGGATGCGATCGCGGACGACGAAGAATACTACGATAGCATCCCCGCCGCGATCGAGAGCGAGGACCCGTCGCCGCCCTATCGAGGCCGACTACGCCGCCACCAGCCTTCCGACACGCCGTGGCCGCCGCGACTCACCACCGAGGACGAGCCCGAGATCATCGCGGAGTCCGAGTTCGGGCCCCTGCCGTCAGACGCCGGGCTGCGAATGATTGGCTCGCTTGGCCGCGATCGCGCGGAAGCCTCCGGCGAGCTCGCACCGACCGGCGCCGCGCAGCCTCAGCTCACTCAGACCCAGCGCGAGCTCGTGACGATCCTGCCGCGACGCGCGATCCGCGAGAACCCCGTTCTTGCCAACGAGTCGCCGACATCTCGCGCAAAGGCCGCAACGACACCGCCGCCGCCACCACCGCCGCGCGCTCGCCGCCCGTCGACCGTGCCGCCACTGCGCGCTCGCCGCCCGTCGACCGTGCCGCCGCCGTTGCCACTCGCAGCGCGCAACCCGGCGCCAAGCACGATGCTCGATGACCTGGCGCCAAGCACGATGCCCGATGACCCGACGCCCCCGCTCCCAAGCGCGCCGCTCGAGCCGCTCGAGTCATCGCCGCCGCCACCGCGCTCGTCGGTCGCGGGCTCCGGCGTCGTCCGGCAGGGTTCAGGCCCGGGCACCGGTCCGCTCGTGCTGTTCATCCTCGCGGCGCTGCTCGCGGGCGTCGCGCTCCTCGTCTGGCTGAAGCGTCCGGACACCAAGTCGGCGGTGGCGGTCGATGCAGGCATCACCGGCGGCGACTACACGGTGGATCCGATCACGCCCGATGCGGCGGTCGCGTCGGTGGTGGTCGATGCTCAGGTCACGCCGTCACCCGCCGATGCGACGGTCGTCGCGACTGACGTCGATGCGCAGGTCGCGCCGGTTCGCGATGCCGCGGGCCCGCCCGAGCTCGATGCCCGTGCGCTCGCCGCCG